>NZ_JBSSMA010000005.1:0-219217 GCF_053891095.1 Soonwooa purpurea | reverse complement strand
GTTAAACGGAACGAAACATCCACATTCTTGGAGTATAATGGATTCAAATGATACAATGAATTGGATTATAAAACAAATAAAATAAAAGTCCTTCTGCTAACATAGGTTTTGCAAAATGCGGGGTTTAATCATAAATTGAAATTTCGTCAAAAAAATTCGCAACTGCTTTTCATATTGTTTTTTTACCTAAATTAGACAATCTGAAAAAGCATTTGCTACGTTTCTGAATTCTTGAACTTTCAGTCCTTCGAATTCCCTCACTTCGCCAATACTTTTTCCGTTAGCTGTAATCCGATTTGAAATTTCGTCATCAAAAGAAAATTTTATAAAACAAGAAATTAAATCCTAACTTTGTAATTATGAAAGAAAAAAATCTTTACATAATTGCTGGTTGTAATGGTGCTGGAAAAACAACAGCATCTTTTACTATTTTGCCTGAAATTCTCGATTGTAAAGAATTTGTAAATGCTGATGAAATTGCAAAAGGTCTTTCTCCATTTCAGCCTGAAAAAGTTTCCTTTGAAGCAGGAAGAATAATGCTTAATAGAATAGATGAGCTTTTTGAATATAATGAAAGTTTTGCATTTGAAACAACTTTAGCGACAAAAACTTACAAGCAAAAAATTCTAAACGCACAAAAAAATAAATACAATACTACTCTATTATTTTTTTGGCTGAAAAACCCAGAATTGGCAAAAGAAAGAGTAAAAATAAGAGTTCAAGAAGGAGGACATAATATTCCAACAGAAGTAATTGAAAGACGTTATCAAAACGGCATCAATAATCTTTTTAAAATATATCTTCCAATTGTGGATCAAGTTTTGATTTTTGATAATTCGGAAGGAAAACATGAGCTAATTGCAGAAAAAAATCTTGATGAAGATATTGCAATTCACAATCAAGAAAAGTTTAATGAATTAAAAAATTATTATGACAAAAGAAGCTAAAACAGAAAGACGAAATAAAATAATAAAAGGTCTTGAAAAAGCCTATGAAAAAATGCTTGAATTTAAACGAAAAAACAATAGTGAAATTGTTGTAATTCAAGAGAATAAAATCGTGAAAATAAAGCCGTAAATTCGGACTACAGCTAACAGTGTATTGGAAAAATGCGGGATTTTGTAAACGTTGAAATTTTGTAAAAATATTCCGCCGAATGCTTTTCAATTCTGCGATTTTTTGTAAGTTAGCAGAAGTGAAAAAGCATCGGTTTCGTTTCTGAATTCTTGAACTTTCAGTCCTTCGAATTCCCGCACTTCGCCAATACTTTTTCGTTAGATGTAATCTCACAAAAAAATAGTACGTATTAAATCTATGAAACAAAACTTAATTTTAATTGTAAGTCTTCAAACTAATTTGGACAAATTTCATTCAATCCTTAAGGAGGATTTCGGGTTATAAACTTACTAATTTTTCTTGATTATTTATTTGTCTTCTTTTTCGGATTGAATCCGCTTTTATTTGTCTTCTTTTTTCTAAAATTATTTCAACTCATACGATATCTTGGTCTTATAACTTGAGAAACTTCAGTTTGTGCCGTAGTATTTTGGTATAAATAAGCAACAAATTTTTAGAACAAAAACAATTTATCTATTGCTTACTGTAATTGTTAGAATTAGCATTATCTTTTAAATTATTAAAAAACTTCTCTATTATGAAAGTATTGAACTTGTCAGGTTGTGATCCTGTGCTCAGTTTGGATTACATAAGGTTTAGCCTATATTTTAATTTTTTTAGATTGTTAATTTTAAATAATTGAGACGGGTATGATTTGTTTGAATCATATTTCCGCCTCAATTATTTATATTATAAAATGATTAATTAGGACAAGTCTGTGTACTCATACAATACCAATTAAAAGTTGTTCCCCCATCATTAGAAGTATAAACTTTCAAACAATTGTTGGTAGTATCATAAACCATCATCCCTTCAACAGGATTGGTAATAACTAAAGTGGTTCCGTTATCAGCAACAGGCTGATTGCTGGTGTTAAATTTAACTCTGTTCACTACAAAACCTTTCGTTTTAGCTTCCAGAACTGTCCAAGCACTTTGTCTTACCATAGGCCAGTTATCATTTTCTACGCCTGCTCTTCCTAATGCGGTAATACCGTGTTTAGAAGGATAAGTGTTGCCTGCATCTGTAATTCCTGGTTTGTAGCAGAAAGTACTACTACATTGAGAATTTACACTAGCGTTCTGTGCATCTCCTACAGCTTGTCCGCTAGCTCCAACAACCGTTGGGATACCATTAGCATCTACACTTGTTCCAAAATTAATATTTGGTGTTTGAGTACTTAAGGTTCCTGATGCTGTTGTAGATGGATTGAAATTACCTGCGCCTTCTATTGCATCTGGGCAACCATCGCCATCACTATCTAAATCTAAATGATTAGGAATCCCATCGCCATCCATATCACAATCTATTTGTATTCTTGGCGATATAATTTCAGAAAAAGCCCCTCCATTAAGGGCATGTACCGTATAACCCACTTTCACAACACGTTTAGTTCTGTCGATAGCAAGAAGAGTAAGGTTTGCTGATGCCTGACCTCCTGATGACTCTACCGCCATTGCTCCATTTATTGTTGAAAGGATTAGATTACCTGTTGGTGATACACTTGCTAAACTTAAATTTAAATTACTTTGTCTTGTGCCATCTTCATATACAACGAAGAAATTACCAAATTTTGAATTAGCATCCATGCCTCCCAGAGTAAAATCTATGTTATCATTTGCAAAATAGACAGGATTACTAAAATTGATAGACATTTCTTTACCTACAGCTGCAGTAGCGTTGCCCATATGCCAACCGATGGAATAACCTGTAATAGCAGGGGTTATTGTTGCCGTTGTAGGAACTACCTTAATACCACTTACAGTATTTACAGTGGCGCTTTGTCCACTATAAAAATCGGTACTAATAGCAGATTTACAAATTTCTGCGGTATCCAAAATTCCATCATTATCATCATCCAGATCCTGCCAATCAGGAATACCATCACCATCAGAATCTAAACACTGACTATAGTTGGTTGCGATTTTTGAACCTCCTACACCTTGTCCTGTTCCTGCAATTGTTGGAACTCCCATTGTGGTTGGCGTGTTTCCAACAGTATTTCCTAAGTTGCTTGTTACTGGTCCTGCTGTACCAGTATAACTGCCTCCTGTGTTTCCTCCAGGCATTGATGAATTTACGAGATTGGGTGTTGTAAATGCAGCATCGCCTTCTATGGCATCCGGACAACCGTCTCCGTCTGAATCTAAATCTAAATCATTTGAAATGCCATCCTGATCTGTATCGCAGGTTTTTAATGCAAACAAAGAAAACGCTACGGAATCTCCAGAGTTTATATTTGTACTATTTATGGTAATACTACTTACCAAAGAGTCACCTTGCCCTTTAAGTAAAATTCTTTGATTATTTGTTCCATCGTGAGTCATCACACCCGTAATAGGATTATAATTTAAATAAGGATCTGTTGCAGATAAACCATACACTATTAGTGATGTAAATTTTCCATTAGGATTTCCACCATCTACTTTAAAACTAACAGAAGAACTTAAACTGCCTTCAGGATCTAGATCAGTTAAATAGAAAGCTATTTCTTTGGCTTTAACAGGCGTGCTAAAGGTATAGGTAAAGTTGTTAAAATTGCCACTCACTACATATCTCCTTTCGGCACCACTATTATTAACGTAATAATAATGTTTACCATCATTAAAAGAATTACTATCGGTTTGAGTAGTGGATGTACCTAAACTTACTGTAAGATTAGAATTTGTATCGCCTTTCCATGTACCATTTGTATTTTGAGCTAAAAATCCTGTACAATTTTCATCAATATCAAGGATTCCGTCATTGTCTGAATCAAGATCTAACCAATTTGGAACGCCATCATTATCGCTATCTAAACAGTCATTTTTACCGATATCCTGAGATTGACCTACCCCTTGTCCACTAGCACCAGCCAATGTTGGTACACCATTAGAATCAACATCGATCCCAAAATTTTGATTAGGATTTTGAGATGAAATATTTCCTGATGCTGTAGCTAACTGGGAAGTTGTAAAGCTTCCTGCGCCTTCTATAGCATCTGTACAGCCATCTCCGTCGCTGTCTAAATCTAAATGATTAGAAATACCGTCATTATCAAAATCTAATGTTAACGGTAAAGCACATAAATCATCAAAACCTACAGAATTATTATTACCTGCTCCACCTGTGGAAGCTGTAAATCCAAAATACGCTGAATTTCCACCTAAAATAGTTTCGATAGCATTAGCACCTGTTGTTGGAAAAGTATAATTGGTAACAGGAACGCCGTCAAATGTATAAGAAAGGTTTCTGGTTGCAACATTCCAATTGATTACAACATTGTGCCAAAGCCCGTCATCTACCGTTCCGTCTCCTAATTGAACGTCTCCTGCTAATTTGCCTGTGCCAACCCAACCAGCAGTAGTTCTGATGCTTCCGTGATCTAAAGAAGGGTCACAGTTTCCGCCGTTATTTGGATCATTTACACAACCATTTTCAAAAGTGTCTAATTCTAAAGCAATTCCATTGGCAATTCCTCTTGCCCCTAAACCTTGACCATTCGTTCCTCCTGCTAGCTGACCCGCCGGACTGTTATGGAAAACAATGGCAATACCATCGGCATCAGATAATAATGCCTTCATAGGTAAAGAAAAACTTTTTGTAAAATCTACCTTTCCATAAGACCAAATCTGTCCGTTTTGAGAGCCTCCATTTGTTAATCTAAATTGATGTACTGGTCCTGTAGAAGGGCTTGTAATTAAGGTAGCGCTATTATTGGCTTTAAAAATTTTATCAACCGTAGTGTTGAGGCCGTTTTCCACACAATCCAAAATACCATCATTGTCATCATCAAGATCTTGCCAATCCGGAATACCATCTCCATCAGAATCTTTACAATCTTTTAAGGTGTCTAAAGAGTCTCCAATACCTTGTCCGCTTGCTCCAACTGTTGTAGGAATACCATTAGCATCTACCGCTGTTCCAAAATTGATATTTGGAGATTGAGATGTAAGCGTACCTGAAGCTGTAGTAGTTGGATTAAAATTACCAGATCCTTCTACCGCATCCGGACAGCCATCGCCATCACTGTCTAAATCCAGAAAATTAGGAATTCCATCACCATCAAAGTCTGAACAAGAAATAAAACCTACAGAAGCAATTGCTATATCATCTACTGAATTTCCACTTGTTCCTGCTCTGAAACGGATTTGAAAAGTACCACTGGCTGAAGAAATATTTGGAGGTAAAGTTATAATCAAATCTGTATTGGTAGTAGACCAAGTACCAGCAGAGCCAATAGAGGGTAAAGTACTGATATTGGTTACAGCACCATTATTTCCTCTAACAGTAGGAATACTACCCGCTACTCCAGTTCCTGTGTCTATGGTAGCATAAACAGTACCATTATACAAAAATTCAGTAACAAGCGTTGAGGTAGCACCAGAAGTATTGGTTGTAAGCCAATTGATGTCATTTACATATATATTGCTATTTCCGAAAACACCATTTAAGCTCTGGCTTACAGTAGCAATTGTACTATTATCTGCTGTGAATTCCAAACCTCTGGAAGTTAAGGAGTAAGAACCACTTGTAGTCCATCCTGTAAGAGATCCAGAAGTAGGAAATACTCCATTTGTTATTCTATTTGATGATGCACATTCGTCGGTATCTAAAATTCCATCATTATCATCATCAAGGTCGCAGGTGTCTAGAACTCCGTCTCCATCAGAATCTATAGTATTTGCAATAACGTTAACTGTAGCTGCTGGGCTGTAGCAAATATTAGTACTGTCATAATAAAAAGCATAATAAGTACCCGCTCCTGCCTGAGTAATTTGTGTTCCGAATAAAGCTGTACCTGTATGGGTATTGTTGGTAAACCATACTAAGGACGTGCTTGCAGGAACTGTACCTGTATGAGCTGTATTAAGATTTACAAACGTAGCAGGACAATTGATGAAAAGATTTTCCACTGTTGGCGCCACTGTTCCTGCAGCACAAGCAGTAACACCAAATCTATTGGTAGTATTATTCGGGCTGTTTACAGTACCAATGGTTAGGGTAAATTCACCATTAATAGTTCCGTCACTAGTTCCGTTAGTGGTACTTTCACCCACGGTGCCCCAACCTACAGGCAACTCTTTTACTGGAGCAGGTTGCCCTACTGTACCCTGTGTTTTACTTAACTGAAATTTGATAACATCGCCCTCTATCAATGCACCACCTGCAGCAAATGTAAAAACTCCAGATGTATTAACCAATGCTGTAGCCACAACATTTCCGTTGGTATCTACCGCATTTACATATAATGCATTGGCGATGTTCCAGATACCTCCACCTGTCCCTCCATTGTTTATTCCGCCTGTTAAGCCATTATTGTCAATATAAACGGTACCAGAAACAGAAGGTCTTGCCATTGGCAAAATAGAAATTAAGTTGGCAGACGCAGTTTCTGTAGATGGATTTGTAGCACTTCTTGATAGTGTAAAACTAGGGTCTCCTGAAGAGATTGTTCTATAAGCCGTAGTATAACCTATACCATCGTGTTCATTGGGAGAAAGTGTATAGGGAGAACTTCCTGCTGTATTAGTTACTATATCTGATTGTATTGCTGTCCATCCAGTGGAAAATGTAACGGTTTTAGATTGTGTAATGCCACCAGTTCCTAAGAAAACAATATTTCCAATTGTATTTCCAACAGGAATCGTAGGAGTAGTACCTGATAGTGTTAAAAAGGGTGTAGTATCAAAATCTGTAACGTTATTCCAGCTTAGTAAAGAAAGATTGGCACTTGCATTCTCAAAAACAGCTACATTTACAATCATTTCATCACCAGAATTTTCCGGCAAATTAATCCCAGTAAATGTTACAGTTGCTATTCCAGTAGGCAGTCCCATTGCATCTGAGACATATCTTACTGTGTTATTAGTAGAAAAATCTACAGTAGCCAAGTTACCACTGATATTTTTATTAGATGACCAAGGAGCAGATAAAAATGTTCCAGAGACACCATTTACAAAAATCGGATGCGCACCATCTCCATCTGTTGCTCCATCGGTGTTATATACAAAATTACTGTTATATGTACTATGAACTCTTTCGGAAAAAGTGCTAATAATCATTACTCTGTTTTTCCCAGCAGGTATATTTATACTCACTGTAGGTATTCCTGAGGTCCCATTACCGTTAGCTTTGTATGTGCCACTTGCAATAAGAGTAGGCGTCTGAGCATAGCTAAAAATAGATATAGCTACTGCCAGCAATGCTAAAAAATTTTTAAATTTTGCATTCATACTAATTAAATTTTCATGTTGGATTGTTATGTTTTGTTTTTTTAAAGTTATTCTTTGGCTGTTGCAATAACTTTTTACCATCTTTTTCGGAGTTTACACCTCCGTTGTCACAGGCTTTGGGTGCGTAGGGCTACCTAGAAACTGTGTGGTGCTTACATTTAGCCTTGTTTTAAGAGATTTTGTCCGGAACAGGAAACTTTTGAATGGGAACTCTACCCTAAGAATGAATCATTCTTTATACTCAATAAATTTATGTTGGGAGATTTTTTCAAGTTTCTGCATCTTCATCTAGTGTTATTAGGTTAAATTTATTTAAAGAATTACTAATCAATCTTTTTGATCTCATTTTATAATTCATTTGATAAATAATTTTTTCGAAATAAATTTTAAATTTCATCAACTTTTATTTTAATATTTCAACGAAAATAAAATAATAACATATTATTATCAAATAAAAAACCTATTTATTAATAATAATACACTTTCGCTATTTATATTATTAGCAATAGACAATGACACTATAAACAAAAGATGAGAACACGCAGTATATCAATCTTTATTTTCTTTTGAAACGAAGTATCTTCTTTTTAATCTACTTAATGAGGTAGGATGAATTCCTAAATAAGAAGCAAGATCTTTTGATTTTACATTTAAAATTAATTGAGGATTTTTTTGCAAAATTTCTAAATACTTTTCTTCTGGAGATAAGCTTAAAGATGTATAAAAATTACGGTAAATTTCTACCGCTGTTCTTTTCCAGTACATTAGAAGCAAGCTGGCAATATTCGGATATGATATAATTGCTTCTTCTAAATCATCATAGTTTAGCAAAAACATACTCGTCTCTTCTAATGTTTCAAAAGTGAGGGATGAAGCGCGATCAAGAGCTAAAGTATCTATTGATCCATAAATTCCATTATTTTGCACAAACCAAACCGTTCTATTATTCTTATTATAAACTCTTATTAGTCCTTTTAGAATTATTCCTACCTGTTTTATCTGTTCACCTCTATGAAGTAAGATTTTATCTTTTGGAATAGTGACAAATTGAACCAGTTCTAAAAGTTTTTCTCTGTCTTTTGAATCTAAAAAATCATTCTGATCAAAATATTTATCTGAAAAATCATTTAATGTCATAGTAATTTCGATATGTGATTCCTGAATAATATTTTATAATTGATGAACATTTTGTTTTACCTAAAAATCATTGATGGCTAATCTCAAATATTATTCTTTGGATTAATTTTAAAAAGCCTTCAGCTAAAAAAGAAAAAAGAAATCTGAAAGATCTCTAAAAAACACATTTGACATTTTTAGACCGAAGGCAGTATCGATTAACTTATGTTTAAGGCTTCCAAAACGACCAATTCTTACCATTAAAAACCGCCAGTTGTCTATTGGTGGTATCATAAACCAACATACCAGCTGCGGGATTCTTAATATTAAGATGTGGCTCTGCTACTTTTGGTAAAATCATTGCCTTGTCTGTATCTGTTAATACCAATATCCCTGGTGTTGTATCTGTAGCGCCATCTTTACCTATTGCTGCTTTTGCACTAGTAAGTTCTGTTTTAGAATCTTGCAAGGTGGTAATTGCAGTTCCATTAGTATCTACAGACAAATCAAACCAAGTTCCTGCTTTTTTATATTTTACTTTGTGATCAGATGTGTCATAAACGATTGTTCCGTCTACCACTGTGTTACTTCCTGCATATCCTGTAATAAAAGGAGAAGAATTACTGGTTCCTGTCACCCAAGGAAGAACAATTCCCTTTTTTTCGGTTGTATCTGAACCAAATTCTAAAGAAATTCCCGGATTAGGAGTTACATTATCAGATAGTTTTGTAATTGCTGCTTTTCCGATTGCTACCTGTGAAAATGCAACTGTAGAAACTGTAGCTAATAATAAAATAAGTGTCTTTTTTTTCATAGCTGTAATTTATTTTTTGTTAAATTTTGATTCTGTTTTTTAATTGAGATTTCCAATGGTGGCAAGATTTTACTGCCACCCGTTTGGAAAACTCCTCTTATATATGAAATTGTGTTTATATTAATTAGGGCAGGCTTGTGTAGTCATACAATGCCAAGCGAAAGTAGTTCCGTCGGTAGTTGTATAAACTTTCAAACAATTGTTAGTGGTATCATAAACCATCATTCCTTCAACTGGATCGGTAATTACCAACGTTGTCCCATTATCTGCAACAGGCTGATTGCTGGTGTTGAATTTCACTCTGTTGATGACAAACCCTTTTGTTTTAGCTTCTAGAACTGTCCAAGCACTTTGTCTTACCATTGGCCAATTATCGCTATCTGTTCCTGCTCTTCCTAATGCGGTAATACCGTGTTTAGAAGGATAAGTGTTGCCTGCATCTGTAGCGGCAGGCTTGTAGCAAAATGTCTCTCCAATTTTTATGGATATTGTAGGGCTATAGCAAACCGCTAAACCATCATAAAATGATATATAATATGTAGTTCCTGCAACGATAGCCGTAGAATTTGCCAATTTATTAGCATCTGTAGCAGTAGCACCAGAATGAATGGTAATCACTGTACCTGCTGGTTTATTGCTAGCCGATAACAAAGCAATTAAATCTCCTACAGTAGCTGGGTTAGATGTAATATTCGTACTTGCTAATACAGGCGCGGCTGTACCTGACTGACACGTGATACATCCCCAGTAAACATTATTTGGTAGCTGCAAAGAAACCCCTCTGCCTCCTGTATAAAACACAGGTAATAGTGCTGTAGGGTTATTAGTTGGTGGAGTATCCGGTGTAGTAAAATAATACAATCCCGAATCGTATCCAACAATATACAATCTACCGTCTTTTGCAACTTTTAAACCTGCACCTTGGCTACCAATTGTTCCAATTGAATAATCGTTTCCGGTTGTTGTGTCATGATATCTTATTGTTCCCGATAAAGATGGAACATAATAAATATACCTTCCATTAGGGGATAATGCTGCCGAATAACCTGTCATCTCATCACTTTTAACAATTCCAGTATTTTGGGTAACTTTTACATCCCAAGTTCCTAATGCACCTGTAGATGGGTTAAAATTAGCTAAACCAATTTTATTATGTCTTGCAATTAATAATTTTCCAGAATTGCGGGGATCCCAAGAAATAAATGAACTAACTGCAATATAAGTCGGATCAACTCCAGATAAATTAGCTACATCTGTTGATGAAACTGGTGTAGAATTAAAACCAGATGCTTTAGTATATAGATACGATTTTAATTTTTGATCTGTAGTATTTACTAATATCCAATAATCTACCCCGTTGGTATGAGGAATTACTTCTAAAGCTTCGTAAATCGCGCTACCAGACAAAAGTGTGGTAATACCTGATAAAACATTGGTTTCTGCATTGTATTTTGCACTTCGTAAAGGACCTGCTGTGTTACCAGATGCATTACCAAATATTATAAAATCTCTACCCAATACGCCATTTGCATCAGGTATTACAGCAGCAGCTTCTCCTGCAGAGTCATTTCCACCTACAAAACCAGTAGCCTGTAACCCATCTGAACCTCGGAAAACTTTATTACCATCTGTGACAAAAATAAGAGCTCCTGTGATAGGGTTTGTAACTGCTGTATTCCCTTCATAAGAAGTAATATTACCTTGACCAAAAGTTCCTGCAACTGGGTTGTTCAACACAGCACTTCCCGATTGAAAATCAATTTTAACAGCAGAACCACTTGGCCATCTATAAGGCAACCACCATGTTTGTTGTGCTGCATAAGGATCTGGTGGACAAACGAAAGAAATACAATCATTTTTAGAAGCATCTATAGATTGACCTATTGCTTGCCCACTAGCACCAACTTCTGTTGGCACACCATTAGCATCTACCGTGGTACCAAAATTGATATTAGGTGTTTGAGAGCTTAAAGTTCCAGAAGCTGTAGCAGTTGGATTAAAATTACCTTCACCTTCTTTTGCGTCAGGGCAACCATCAGCATCTGAATCTAAATCTAAATAATCGGGAATACCATCACCATCAGTATCTCTAAGATTACAAGGATATGGAATTAATCTGTACATTATTGCTGTTGGCATACTTTTATTAAAACTAAAGGCAGCCGTTTGGTTACCTGTAACCCCCGTTTTTGTGGCAGTAAATACAGAAATACCATCGTTTTCAGGTAAATCAGATGATGTATTTGGGTCTGTTGCATAAGTTCCGTTTGTATTGGCTACAGAATTAGAAGTTATAGTATTCCAGCCAGAATTGATTGACATTCCGCTTTGAGCTGACGTTGCACCAAATGCCAATAAAACATTATTTTGTTCAATAGTACCCGCTGGTTGACTATTAGCTAGCATATTACCTGATATTGATAAATCATTTGTTGCTAGAATTGAACGCTGACTGCCAATGTATTCAAGATTGTTTACATGATCAAATACTAATATTTCGGCATGCCATTCGTCGCCAGCATTTTTAGGTAATTGAAAATTTGATAAATCAATAGAATTTAAACCAGCAGAGATTTGAGAATCCCATAATGTATAAACATATTGTGTAACCGAAATTGTTGCGTCTGAATGCGAAATACTAGGTGAAGATTTAAAAGAAGTATTGTAGGCACTTGCAGTCATATTATTACTGCCAAATTTCACCACTGGGGCATTTGCAAAATTATCAGTGGCTGGCAAGGTAGATTCCCAGTTATCACCGTAAAGTGTAGATGTGTGATCTCGCTCAATAGTAAGTGTTAAAAACATTAACCTTTTACCCGTACCTGTTGTAGGAGCACTGAATGTAATATTTGGCCTACCTGCTGCACCACTACCAGTTGCGGAAAACGTTTTACTTTCAATCAATAATGGAGTTGATAAGCAGAAGCCCTCATCTGTATCTAAGATACCATCATTGTCATCATCTAGATCATAATAATCAACTACTTCGTCACCATCAGAATCAGTATTTGGAACCACCGTAATTACAACTGAATTAGTATTTACGCTACATCCGCCAAGACTAGATACCACTGCTCTATAATACGTTGTAGAAGTCATTGTTCCTGGAGAATAACTAGCTGATGTAGCTCCTGAAATATTAGCAAAAGTTACATTATCTGTAGAAGATTGCCATTGTATAGTTCCTGTAGAACCTGTTAAACTTAAAGCCGAAGGAGCGCTACCAGATACTATCGTTTGATTAGAACCTACAGTTCCTGCTACAGCAGCAGGATTTACTGTGTATGCTTGGTTTACCGTTTGTCCAATGGTTTGGTTATAACCAGTAATGGCTGGTGTAGCAGATGGTACTGCCGGAACACCACTTGAATTTACTGTTGTATTTAATGCATTATTTGTAATATATGAAGCGCCACTTGTAAAATTAGCGCCACCTTCTATCACATCAGGACAACCATCACCATCGGAGTCTAAATCTAAATAATTAGGAATTCCATCATTGTCAAAGTCACAAAATGATTGATATACAATAATATCATCAATTGCTAAATCATTACCAGCACCACCTGGAGCATTGTTTACAAGAACTAAATCAATATTAGCGTTAGATGTAGGGATAAATATTGCAGGGTTTTTAAAGAATTTCCAAGCACTAGGACTACCTAAAGCTTCTCTAGGGATGTTACCAGTATTATAACTATATAGTGTAGTGGTGCCTTGCATAAACTTTACGGTGATATTAGGTAAATTTCTTCCATTATTTGCTGCAATATTAGTATCAATATTCATTATCCATAAAGATGCATTAATAGGTGCACCTTGTACAATATTAGTAAGAGTTCTTCTATAAAATTCTCCTGCAGTATTGCTTGCATTTACAACAAACATTCTACCACTGCCTATAGTACCACCACCAGTATGGTCTCCTAAAGTAGATTGCCAAATACTTGCAGCCCAAGATGATGTATATCTAACTTGGTTAAAAATAGTGTATCGATTATCTTGTAATGAAAAAGGAGCAGAAGCACCATCATTAGAGTTAGCAGGAGTTTTGCCTACCTCTGCAGCATAATAATTGTAGTTGGTAGTAGCACCAGTACCTAAAGTAGCCATATTAACACTAAGTGTTCCATTGGTAGTACTCATTGTGCCAAAGTCTTCTTTAAAGATAGTATTTATAATAACACCATTGCCTGTAGGTGTAGTGGGATCTGGTACTCCACAAGCGCTATTTTCTACAGTGTCTAATATACCGTCATTATCATCATCTAAATCTACGGAGTTTGCAACACCATCTCCATCTGTATCTAAATTGTTAATTACAGTAATAGTTTCTGTAGCTGTATCACAAATTGTTGGATTTGATTTATCACAAATTTGGTAAGTTACAATATAAGTACCTGCAGGTGTACCTGGAGCTACATTTATCATACCAGTAGAAGTATTAAGTGTAACCCCTGAAATTGTTGTAGAAACTTGTGAAAGATTAACATTACTTATTGTAGCAGGAGATGCATTTAAAGTATCATTAAACAAAACAGATATTGTACCACTATTACCAGAAGTTATTGTTTGAGTACCATTAACTGCGTCTACTACAGAAGATGGAAATGTCCCATCAATATTAGGACAAATACCAATATTAGTCACCAAAGGTGCAGAACAGTTTGCAGCTGCTCTACAATCAAAAGTAACATTTGCGCCTGTTTGTGTAGTGGTGGTGCCTGTAGAAGTAACATAATTAGGGTTACTAGCATTAAAAACGGTAGCTTGTGATGATCCACCACTATTCCTTTTAAAATCTAGATTAGGGCCTACTTTTCCACTATTGATTAATAATTGATTTGCTAATTCAAAATAACCTTTTTTGGTAGAACTGCTTGGTCCTCTTAACCAACCGTCTCCTTGGTAAGTATTGAATTTTACAAGACCTTCATTATAAATAATACTAGTTGTGCCATTATTATTGGTTGCTCCTCTAGAATCTAGAATTCCATAATTTTCAAATCTAGTGCCATTTGGTAAATCTAAATCACCATTACCAGAAGTAGCAACATTAAAATTCCCAGTATTGATTATTCTTCCACCGCCTACATTAAATCCTGAGCCGGTATTTATAGTGCCACAGTTAATATAGGTGGTACTAGAATTCATATTGAAACTTTGGCCAATATTTATTACATTCCAGTTTCTAAAATTAGTAGATGTACCACTAATATTAATATTTGATCCTATACTTAAAGTTCCATAATTATCAACAGTATTTGTAGAACTTGAATTTTGAAATTGCAAAACACTAACTTGTACAGTTCCATTGTTGGTAAGAGTATTAGTAGTTCCATTAAAGGTGAAATTATTATTTCCAGTACTTCCGGATCTTAATATACCCCCTGATTGAACATTTGCAGTAAGATTGGCATTAAATGTTGGTGGATTATTAAATTGTAAAGTACCACCAATTTCTAATGTTACATTATTTCCAGATGAAGAAGTAACATTATTTTGTATGATTACTGTCACGCCTGGTGCTACACATATTTTACTGTTGTTTTGAAATGTTACATCCCCAAGAGTAGCGTTAGAAGTAAAACAAACCGTACTACCAGAAGCAAATGTATAATTGCCAGATAATACTGGGTTTGTTACTGTACAACCTGTACATTGCGCGTAATAATTTGCAGAGAATATTAGAGTTAATATCAATGCAAAAATTTTAGAAAAATTTTTTATCATTGTTGTTTTTTTGTTTTTATATGAGGGGTTTAAATTTTAATGAAATTAAAAACCTAAACAAAGGAGTTGTGATATCAGGATATGTAATAGAAATAGTACCGGAGAGGTTATCTGGCACTAACATACTACGTAAACTCATCGAGGCAACTAGTTTTGTATAATCCATCATAACAGCTCCAGTAACCTGACTAGGCATTTTAGTGCCATTAACATATGGAACAGCCCCTTTGTTCGAAGGATTAGTATTAGGTAAATTTGTGTTACCAGTAGTCGTACGGACTCTTTCAATTTGAGTAGATACAATAATCATTCTATTTTTACCAGTGGGTAACGAATAGTTAATGGTTGGGATGATACCTGCTGCTCCACTACCTTTCGCAGAGTATTTTGCAGAACCTTTCAAAGTCGGTACTGGTAGTTGTGCATTAATACAGGTCGAAATCGCGACCAGCAGTAATGTTAAAATTTGTTTTAATTTAATCATTTGTTTATTCTAATTTTTTTTTTGATTTTAAATTTTTGTTTAGATATTATAGCCTCGTATTCTTTGGTAATGGTCAGAGCTTAAACTCTGGACATCCATATGTACATATTGATATTGGGAGGAATATTCAGTTTTTTTCGAATTCTGTATTTTTTACCTTCTACTGCTCTTGTGGATATTTTTTTAAATTGCGCAATTTGCTTAGTCTCCAAATTGAGTTTTATGTATGCACAGAACTCAATATCTGAGAACTTCATTGCCGGATTAATTTTTAGCAATTTCTCGGTGAAGTCGGGATAAGTTTCTAAAAAAGCAATATAAAATGAAGTACTATCTTCATTCAATAACCTTAAAAGTGTACTTAGCGGAATTCTTCTGCTTTCAGGCGGCGCAGAAAAAAAGTGGTCTTTTTCTATCATTTGTATTTTTTAAATAGGTATACAACTTCTTAAGACAACCATTCAAAGTGCTGATTATCTGAAATTTAAGCGGTAAATAATTTGTGTTTTGATCGAAGTTTCAGTCCTTTCGAACAGAAACTTTACTCAAGATAAATGTGTGGGTGGCCTCACCGAATGTTTGCCAGAGAAATAACAAAGTCTGATACTTGGATCCGAGTAACTAAAAACTTGTCCTGTGATGACATACAAGCGTCTCTCAGATCTTTTAATTAAAGAAATTATTATTTTAATTAAATACTGACTACTACCTGTCGTAAAAACAATATTCTCTTTCTGATTCTGAGATATTAAATCTGAGTGATGTGTAGAATTATAATACGCCCGCAATGGCTCTTTTTGAACATAAGCAATTAAGGCTTTATTAGTTACTGTTTTTTTAACAACCTTTTTTTTGGTAGAAGATGTTTTATTCTTTTTTATTGTTTTGATTTCAGCCTTGCTAAGTGCTTCAATATTATAAAGAGTAGCATTATCAGAAATAAAAATCTGTGCTTTTTCAGTTTTTATTTCTTTTAAATCCTCACTCTGGACTCTTTCAATATTTACAAAGTCTCCCGACCCAAAAACAATAGCTTTTCCTGATAGAATAATTTTAGAGTCGTCGTTACTTTCCGAAGTGCTGATTTTTCCATAGATCAGATTGGCAAAAAACAGACATATCAACGCAAAAAATGAAGTCATTTTGAAAGAAATAACCCCAGAAACGCTAAATAATTTTAAATTTGGTTTTTGCAAATGTGTAATTTTTGTATTGAAAAATAGTATGTCATTTTTCTAATCTACAAAATTACTTTTCATGTGCAGTTTAGTATAAATTTTGTGTTATCGGTATTTCACGCAAACTACACAAAACTACACGATATTTATTTTATTTTGATTTTCAGAATGTTACATTTGTAAAAAAGATATATGTTGGCTATAATTTTAAAAACCAGATATACATATTTTCCTCTGCTGAAATTCCTAATTTTTTCCGGATTCTATATTTTTTCCCTTCCACGGCTCTTACAGATATTTTTTTCATTATTGCAATCTGCTTGGTTTCAAGATTAAGTTTAATGTATGCACAAAATTCTATATCGGATATTTTCATCAAGGGGTGAATGTTAAGAAGCTTTTCACTGAAGTCAGGAAATGCTTCTAGAAAAGTTAAATAAAACGAAGAATCATTTTTTAATGCAAGACTGATAAGATGATTATATGCATTCGTTTTGACAATCGGGTCTTTTTCAGAAGTTACTTTTTCCAGAGGTTGTATTTTATTCTTCTTTTTATTGAAATAAAGTTTTCCACCTCCAATTACTATAATTATTAAAGCAACAGCCGACAAGAAATAAAGCAGTGTCCTATTTTGAGAAGGAGTTTCAGTTACGTCTCCTTTATTAGCATATAGTAGAGACTTGACCTCATTTAATCCTTTGTTTTCTTTGACCTGGATACTATCTTCCAGATTACTAGATTTTTGTAAAAACAGCGCTTGCTTTGCGTAATCTTCTTTCTCTCTATAGATTTCAGCTACTTTAGAATATAATTCTTTTGTCTTAGCCGTATATCCAAGCGCTTCTCCAATTTTTATGGCTTTATTATAGCTTGCTAATGCACTGTCATTTGAAGAACCTTTATAATGCTTAAAATTAAATTCCACATCGCCCTTTGCTTTATAATAATCAACTCCCAGATAAGTTACCTCTCCGAATGTCTTAAGCTCTTGTCCTCCTATTTTTAAATATTTTACTGCTTCTTCATACTTTTTTAACAGAATAAGAGAGTTTACCATTAAATTGGTCGAATACAGAACACTTTTTGCACGCTGATGATCATTTTCGATTAATACTGCTTCGTTATAAAGTTTTTTTGAAATAGATAATAAAGAATCTGCATAAGAAGATTTCGGAAGTTTCGATTTTTCAAAATTATACCATTGATAGATATAGATTTCAGTTTTCGCTTTTCTCCTTTTTTCTTTATCCGGAATCTTATAAAGATATCTTTCTGCAAGATTGAGAACTTTTTTTGCCTGAGAATAATTTTTATCCATGAAAAAAATCTTTGCTTCAAGACAATTTGCATAAGTATATTCTTCGTATTGTTGGACCGACAAAGAGAGAGATTTCAGATATTTTAAGTATTGAAGTGCTGATATAAAATCTGAGTATGATGATTTAATTTCTACAATTCTTTTTAATAACCTTATCTGACCTTCTTCATAATCTATTTCTTTAGCTTGATAGTAAAGCTCTGTTAGTTTTACAAGTCCTTCATCATTAAAAAATTTAGAGCTCCAGAGAGCAGTGGTTATACTGTCGATTTGCTTTTCTGTTTTTTTTTCCTGAGAATAAAAAAAAACAATATTAAAGATTAATAATAAAAGAGGTATTTTTGTTTTCATTGTTATTCAGTTAAATAGTATAAACAGCATAAATTATATTGACCTTAACAAATATATTAAATACAGGTTTTGCAAAGAAAGTGAAAATAAATAAAGATAGATACTGATAGAAGCCATTCACCGTTTTTTTTCAAACCTTTTTCCAAATCTTACATTAAACATTTCGATATTTCTTTAGTTATCAATACAAGACCACAACAGCTAAATAAATACTTACTATTCGAATGTTAATTTCTAAATTTTTAGATTATTAAATTACATTAAACAAAAAGTTTAACAGAATTTGCTTGATAAGATGGAAGAATATAATTCATTCTTAATTTGACTTAATCGAACCAAATCATCGATAAAAGTGTTTGAAGATACGCTCGTCAAGGTCACCAAAGAGAGAAAACATAAGTTTTCTCTCTTTTTTTATGTATAGCAGTTTGATTTTAAAATAAAAGTCGTTTTAAAAAGATTTTTTTCTTAATTTTAATTTCCAAAAATTGCAAAAACTATGAAAACAATTCTACTAATACGACATGCAAAAAGCGATTGGCCAGAAGGCATAGACGATTTTGACAGGCCATTAACAGAAGTTGGAAAATCCAACGCTATAAGAATGGCCGAATTTCTTAAAGAGAAAAATACAGCAATCGATTGTTTTATTAGTAGTCCCGCAAAACGCGCAAAAGATACCTGCGACGTGTTTTCAAAAATTTATGATAAAGATTTCGATACCGAACAACAATTGTATAATGCCCGAGAAATTCACTTTGAAAATCTAATTTATGGATTATCCGATGATATTAACTCAGTTGCAATTTTTTCACATAACAATGGCATCTCGAATTTTGCAAATTATCTAAGCGACGAAATTGTTAATCTTCCCACTTGTGGTGTTGCGGGATATGAAATAGACTGTGACAGTTGGTCCGATTTTGAGACTTCAAAAAAGAAATTTTTATATTTCTATTCTCCAAAATCAATTCATTAATTTTAAAAAGATAATCCATTAAATTAGAAAAATCGCTAATTTAATATTGGTATTTTAAAAATAAAAGACGGATAAATTATTCGTCTTTTATTGATTTATAAACCCAAATTGGGTAAACCCTTAGAAGTATAAAATAATATAACCGCTGTGTTTTCCAAAAATTTTAAGTTCATAAAAAATAAAACTAAAATTTCATCAAACTAATTTAGTTATTGACTATCAAAACCTTACAATAAACTACCCATGCGGGTAGTTGTTGAACTACCTCAAAACTACCTTGAAAAAATTCAGTTTTAGAAGTAATAAAGAGCATTTTTGCCCCAGATTGAAAAAACAGGATTTCGATTCTAAAAAAACTAAACTTTTATCCACTAATACTAAAAACCATGCTTAGAAGAAAGTGTTCAATTCTTTTACTGTTTGGGGCAACCTTATTCCCTATTGCCCAGTTCAATGGACAAATTGGTCAAATCACTTCTGTAATTAGTATCGCTAGCAAGTACGCGACTTTATTAAAATCTAATCAGAATGATGTTATCTACGCCGATGAAAACCTCGATCAAGAGATTGAAGATCATGTTAAGATAGCCATTATCCCTTTTAACACGACCATTAGCTACATAAAACCTCCAGAATATACCGAGGAAGAGGCAGAAACACAATTTGAAAACCAACAAATGGTAGGCAAATTGTTGCAAGAACAATTTTGGGATGTTTTCGACAATTACAAATCCGAAATTTATCTTCAGGACATTAGGATTACCAATAAACTTCTTCAGGATATTGGTTATTTTCTACATCCAGGGGATTTTCCGCCTTCTTATTTAGCTAAATTATTAAATGTAGACGCCGTTCTTATTTGTACATATGACTTAGAAGTTGATAACCAAAAAACGGGTTGGCAGAATTTATCTAAAGCGATGAGCGATTTGGCAATTTCTCAACTTAAAGGAAATATCCCTGGTATCCACGCATTAAAATTTATTAAAAACCCAAATGCTTTAATAGATGTTATTACAAAGCCAGGCGAATTTTTCCAAAAGTTGAAATCTGGTGATATTGCCGCGATTACATCTATTGCAGGAGCCCTTTTACCAGAAGGTAATTGGCAAAAAGTTGCCGAAATTGCGGCTAAGAATTCGAAAACGATAAACAAACTAGCAAAGGGAGATACCTCCAACTTATTCAGTGATTTGGTTTCGAATAACGCATCACTTTTAGGAAGCGAGCTTAATCTTAATCCACAAGTTGTAAAGCTTATCCAAAACAACACCAAGATTGTACAAAATGTGATGGATGGTAATACCAAAGGAATTATGTTTGATATTATCTCCAGCAATGTTGGAAGTATTACCAGCAAATATGCGGGAGAACAAAATTCGTTTCTGAATACAGCTATTAGCAACAACGCAAGTATTATTGCAAAACTAGCAACTGGTGATACGAGTAACCTTTTGCAAAATGTTTTAGATAAAAACATTGGACAAGTTACCAGCATGATTGGTGGTAACAACGCATCATTTTATTCAAATTTAATTTTAAATAATAAAGATCTGGTAGGTAAAGCGCTGAAAGGTGACTTTACATCATTAACTACAGATCTGTTGGTTAACAATATTTCTTTAATCGGGGAAAAACTACCTCTTGGTGAAGCACAAAAATATGCAGCGCTACTGGCGAACAAAGATGCCGTAAAAGGACTTCTTTCTGGAAACACGCAATCCATTATCACAACTTTAACACAAAGTGGTGCACAACTTTTTGGTGACCAAATCGGAAATGCTGACGTTCAGAAATTTGCAAAATTGATTGCTAACAACAAAGACTTTATACAAAGTACGCTGGATGGGGATCCTAAAAAAATGCTGAACTCGCTACTTAGTAAAGACAGTAACATTTTAGGAACCGCTTTGAGTAGTGCGCAGTTAGGGAAATTCGGGGAAATACTTAACAACAACTCAGATATTATTGTGAAGTTAGCATCTGGCGATACTTCAAATCTTTTACAAGATGTTTTAAGTAAAAACATTTCGAGTTTATCAGGCGTTGTGGCAAATAATTCGTCTTCGTTCTACACGGATTTAATTGTTAAAAATCAGAGTTTAATCAGCAAAGCGATGAGCGGTGACTTTTCATCTTTCACCACCGATCTATTAATGAACAATACATCTTTGATAGGCGAATTGTTACCTGCTGAAGAAGCACAAAAATATGGCGCTTTACTCAATAACAAAGATGCTATAAAAGGTCTTTTGTCTGGCGATACACAATCTATTGTTACAACACTGTCGGAGCAAGGTTTGGCATTATTTGGTGATCAGATAGGAAATGTTGACGTACAGAAATTTGCAAAGTTAGTGGGCGATAATAAAGAATTCTTAAGAAGTGCTGTAAACGGAGACACCAAAAATATGTTATCTTCCCTATTCTCCAAAGACAGCAAAATTTTGGGAACAGTTCTGGACAAAAATCAATTGGGTGAATTTGGAAATATCTTGATTGACAATACAGAACTTATCGGCAAACTAGCTTCTGGCGATGCATCTGATGCTCTTAAAGACGCGCTCACGAACAATGTTGGCAGATTGGTAGGAAGCATCGGTGATGAGTCAACATCGTTCTACACCAATTTAATCCTAAAAAATAAAGACAATGTTAGCAACATTATAAATGGTGATGTTTCTGGGTTGGTAAATCTCGCTTTGACTAATAGCACTGTCATTTTGGGAGACAAACTCAATACAGATGAAGCTCAAAAATACACATCCATATTATTAGACAAAAACAATATTTCAGGCTTGTTACATCTTAACCAAGATGAAATACTTAACAATCTGACAAGTAATGCCAGTCAATTATTTGGTAATAATATTGAAGGTCTAGACATTCAAAAATTAGGATTATTTATCAGCAATAACAAAGATTTCATCAGTAATATTAACAGTGGAAATATTAGCAATATTGTAACGTCATTATTACAACAAAATAGGAATCTTTTCGGAATAGAGCTTAACTTCAGCCAGATTGGTCAATTTGCACAAATTGTTAGCAGTACGACAGGCGTTCTTGGAAATCTACTAAAAGACGATTCGCCAACTGGCACTTTGAAAGCTTGGTTTTCAGACCTTAACCTAGGGCTTGACGACGTTGCAATGTCTAAAGCTTCTGATGCAATTCTTAATAACAAAGACGCTGTCGTTTCGCTTCTAAAAGGTGACAAAACAGCACTTGCAGGATTTTTAGGAAATAATGAAAAAGCAGCAGATATTCTGATTAACAATCGTTCAAAAATCAATAGTCTTTTAGGAATTTCTACAGATGAAGACTTTACAATTCTTAATAAAACACCAGAAGAAATTGAAGTTTTAGCTTATAAAATTTCAGAAAGCAAAGGCATTCTCAACGGAATTGTAAAAGGTGATGAGCAAGAAATCTTCGCCAACTTCGAAAGTCCAGAAATTAAAGAAGAATTGGGCATCGACAAGCATCTTTATAAACAAATTTCAAAAGGTTTAACCCAAGAACAAAAAACGGTAGCCGAAGTTATCGTTAACTCAAAAATCAATCAAATGTTACTCAACGATATGATTGATCTTCAGTTCTTTGATTTCGGAAGAGATGCGCTTTCACACAAATACGACAATGTGAGTTTAAGAGAAAAAACCTTCTCACAAACAACGGCATCTATCCTAGATCCAACGCTTGACCCGAAAGACAAATCGAAGTTTACCATCAACATTTTCGGTAAAGATGATGACAGGGTTCTATGGCAATATATCAACGAAAATTCTAAAACCAGAATTTATGATATGTCAAAAACTGTCGCCAATGTCATCAAACGACTTAACAAAAATTTCCCTTATTTCGAAAATAAATAATAACAAACAATCTTGAATCATGAAGAAACTTCTATTCACTGCATTTCTTTTGAGTGCTTTGCCACAACTAGATGCGCAAATGCTGATGCCACCAAGTAAGCAAGTTACAAAGGCGATTAAGAAAAACCCTCAACTCCTAAATGCCATCAATGCTAATCCTCAGCTTGTTAATTCATTAAATATGAACGAAAAGCTTTTGGATGCAGTAATTGATGAACCTCAAATCTTAAATTTGGTAACAAACATTCCTGCAATTATCAATACTATAAATGCTAGCCCAGATTTTTTAAAAATGCTAACCAAAAATGACGATGTCGTTTTAGCATTAAGCATGAATCCAAATATTGTTAACACGCTTAACAGCAACCCTGGCTTAATCGATGCTTTGGTAAAAAAACCAAAAAACATCAATATGATTTCAGCATCTGCTAATACATCAACACCAGCTGCAAATACAAATAATACAGCTAATGCTATCACCACCGCTTTAACTACAATTACAGAACAACCAAAAAAGAAAAAAGGCTCTGGTGTAGGTAATATCTTACTAAGCGCAGCCACAGGAGGCGTACTTGGCGGAGATCCGTTAACTGGTATTTTATTTCAAAAAAGTACAGATATTCAAAAAAGCTTGGACAAGTCAAAGAACAAAAATATCTTTTTATCGAAGCGTTATGACGACTATATCAAAGAACACAAAACCATTGCTATTCTCCCTTTTTCAGTAGAAATTGAGGGTGAAAACAAAAAGCAAATTACCAGTAAAAAAGAACGTGTAAGAAACGAAAAAGAAATCGAGGAAAAAATCCAAGAGAGTCTTTACAAATTCTTACTTAGAAATCAAGACAAATATTCCATTGAATTCCAAGACATTAGCACCACTAATTTAAAACTAAAAAATAGTGGCATTATGCCAACGCTTTACACAACTTCAAAAGAAGAAATCGCTAAAGCTTTGGGCGTAGATGCTGTAATTGCAGGGGACTTTGATCAACAAATGAAAAATAAAGACAGCAAATCTGGCGTTATCAAAATCACTTTATTTGATGGAAAAACTGGCGATTGGGTTTGGAAACTTGACGAAAATGCAGGGTCTAAATATTCTCTAATCGATGAAACGGACAAGCTCATGAACAATCTTATGGAAAAGGTCGTTAACTACTTCCCTTACCGTACAGCAAAATAACAAAAAAAACAAGTAGGTGATTTGTATTGTTTGAACTAAGGAAAAATTGTAACAATCATTCGACAAGTCAATATTTTGTAGAAAACTTCGTATTTGAACACAATCCGAAATCAAGAAAACTTAAAGTTTTTCAATCTAACATCTATAAAATAAAAACTGCTAAAAGGATATTTCTACTTGCTTTATCGTCTTCCTGTAGCCTAGGTCGAATGAATTGTTACTTTTTTTAAAGTTTAAAATTTAAAAAACACTAATACTATCTATATAATTAATCATTTTTTTCACTTAACCAAAAACAAATCGGGAGCAACATTGTTACTCCCGATTGTTTGTTTTATAAGGCTTTTAAATTTTAAAGCGCTAAGGCTTTTTGATAAGCATTTTCAATTCCGTCAAGATTTTTACCACCTGCAGTTGCAAAACCTGGATTTCCGCCGCCGCCGCCTTGGATTTCCTTCGCTAAATCTTTCACGATAGCTCCCGCTTGGTAGGTTTTTTCTAGATCTGCAGAAACGCCAACCGTAATCATTGGTTTTCCATCGGCATCAGAAAGAATAATGGTTACAGAATTTGGAATTTCACGTTTCAATTCAAATACGATATCTTTTACAGAAGCCGCGTCCAAAGATGTTTTCTTTACTAAGAGTTGCTTGTCACCTTTTTGTTCGTAAGCGTTTTTCCAATCGGAGATTTCGCCTTTTGCTTTTTCTTTTTTGAAAGTGTCTAATTCAGCTTTTAAACTATGGTTTTCTTCCAATAATTTTTCAACAGATTTTAAAACGTCTTTCGATTTTAGCAACTGAGATAGTTCTGAAATTTGATGTTCTAAAGATTGGTAATATTCTTGAGCTTTATCGCCAGAAATAGCTTCAATTCTTCTGATTCCCGCTGCTGCAGACGCTTCGGAAACCAATTTGAAGTGACCAATTTCACCCGTTGATTTTACATGCGTTCCTCCACAAAGTTCTTTAGACGATCCAAACTGAATCATTCTTACATTATCACCGTATTTTTCACCAAATAAAGCCATTGCACCTTTATCCAAAGCTTCTTGAATAGGAATGCTTCTGAATTCTTGCAAAGCGATATTTTCTTTGATTTTAGCATTTACTTTTTGCTCTACCAAAGCCAATTCTTCTTCATTCATCTTAGAAAAATGCGAGAAGTCGAAACGCAAATAATCTGGACCTACATAAGAACCTTTTTGCTCTACGTGAGTTCCCAAAACATCTCTCAAAGCTTCGTGCAACAAGTGAGTTCCGCTATGGTTGGCTTGAGAATTTCTTCTGTCGGAAGCGTTTACTTTAGCGTAAAAAACAGCGCTTGCATCTTTTGGAAGTTCCTTAATTAAAGAAATAATCAAGTTATTTTCTTTTTTAGTTTCTAAAACTTCGATGTTTTCAATGGCGTTTTCTAAACTTCCTTTATCACCAACTTGTCCACCACCTTCAGGATAGAAAGGCGTATTGTCGAGAACAATTTGGTAGAATTCACCGTCTTTATTTTCAATTTTTCTGTAACGTGTAATCGTTACTTCGTTTTCTGTTTTATCGTAACCCACGAAAGTTTCTGGTTTTTCTTCCAAAACCACCCAATCGTAAACTTTTGCTGCAGAATCTTTTTTAGATCGTTGCTTTTGTTTTTGCATTTCCGCTTCGAAACCAGCTTCATCAATGGTTAAACCTTTTTCTTCCGCAATAATTCTCGTTAAATCGTCTGGGAAACCGTAAGTGTCATACAACTCGAAAACCTCTTCACTTGGAAGTACTTTTTCGTTCTTTGCGATGGTTTGTTCAATGAGTTTTTCAACACGTACCAATCCACTTTCAATGGTTTTTAGGAAAGATTCTTCTTCACTTTTAATCACTTCCGTTACAATGACTCCTTGTTTTTCAAGCTCTGGGAAGAATTTACCCATTTGAGCTTTTAAAACTGAAACTAATTCGAAAAGGAAAGCTTCTTTCATACCCAAGAAACGGTAAGCGTAAGAAATTCCTCTTCTTAAAATTCTACGAATCACGTAGCCAGCGCCGTTGTTAGAAGGCAATTGTCCGTCTGCAATTGCAAAAGAAACCGCACGAATATGATCCACAACCACACGGATTGCGATGTCTTTTTCGTCGGTTAAAATTCCGGTATATTTTTTTCCTGAAAGTTCTTCCACCTTAGCAATTAAAGGCGTGAAAACATCAGTGTCATAATTCGATTCTTTATGTTGTAAAGCCATACAAAGACGCTCGAAGCCCATTCCGGTGTCAATGTGTTTTGCAGGAAGATTTTCTAAACTTCCGTCTGCTTTACGGTTGTATTGCATGAAAACGAGATTCCAGATTTCCACTACTTGAGGATGGTCGTTGTTCACTAATTCAAGACCAGAAACTTTTGCTTTTTCTTCATCCGTTCTTAAATCCACATGAATTTCTGAACAGGGTCCACAAGGTCCACTTGCACCCATTTCCCAGAAATTGTCTTTCTTATTTCCGTTGATGATGCGGCTTTCGTCGATATGCGCTTTCCAGAAATCGTAAGCTTCGGTATCTCTAGCTAAATTTTCGGAAGCGTCGCCTTCAAAAATAGTGACGTAAAGATTTTCCTTTGGAATTCCGTAAACTTTCGTCAATAATTCCCAAGCCCAATCGATGGCTTCTTTCTTGAAATAATCGCCAAAAGACCAGTTTCCTAGCATTTCGAACATGGTATGGTGATAGGTATCACGACCAACATCGTCCAAATCGTTATGTTTTCCTGAAACTCTTAAACATTTTTGAGTGTCGGCAATTCTAGAGGCTTTTGGTTCTTTGTATCCTAAAAAATAATCTTTAAACTGCGTCATTCCAGAGTTGGAAAACATTAAAGTGGGATCATCTTTCAAAACAATAGGCGCAGAAGGCACAATAAGGTGTTCTTTGCTTTTGAAAAAGTCTAAAAATTGCTGGCGTATTTCTTGTGAAGTCATATTTTTGGCTTTAAGCAAAAAGCTATAGGCTTTAAGCGTTTTCTAAGTTGGCAAATTTAGTGATTTTTAAAGAGTTTAGGAATAAAAAAAACAAGCTTTTCTTATTTTAAAATGGCTTTTTGTAGAGCCTTGTTAGGGCTTTGAGCCCTAACAAGGCTTAAATTGGGATTGCGGCCGCGATAGAAGCGGCATCCTTTTATTGAAAGCTTTGGGAAAAGGAAAGGCTCAATAAAAGATATAGCGGATAGCGCGAATTGTCCGCCCAAAAAAAATTATAAATCAGAACTTATTGTTTGATTTTAACTATTTATAATGTCTAAATATTCCAAAGTCGGACGGTGACCAAAGTGCTGCTTTTTGTCCTGCTGCCTTTAGCGCATTATTTGCCCAGGTATTGCAAGTATAGAGAAAACTATAACTTCCATTGGCGTCATAGAACGCGTCATCTTTACCATAAACAGCGTCTGTAGGAATTAAAACATATTTTCCGTTAGTATCTTTAACAAATTTTTTGTCGATAAAGGCTATCAAATTTTTATACTGTTTTTCGGTAAGCATTATTCTTTTACAATCTTTGCCCTCTTTCATCGTGTTGTAAAAAGTGACATGCATAGCCGAATCGCTTAACCAAAATGCGGCATTGAAAGCCGTTGAAAATTTGAGATCCGCCCAAGTCGGCGTATCCAAATAAAAGCCCTTGTCACCCCAACCGAAAGAAGTGTATTTGAAATCCGTTTGTTTCCCTTTGGTATTCGCGTATAAAATTCTGGTGCTCCAATCGATGTGTGAAGTTTTTGTTGGCACAACAATGTCCGTATGGACACCATTGGTCAGAATATAGACTTCGACAACTTTGGGATCCTTGGTTTCCTCGGCTTGGACAGGAATCATGGGTAGCAAAAGCGCTAAAATGACATACAACAAAACGGCACCGATGATAAGGCCAATTATTTTTAAAACTTTGATTAGTATTTTTTTCATTAACTGAATTTAAAAAAATAAATATAGAATAAAATTTAAAATTTTGAACAAAAAAAAATAATATTCTAAACACGCTTGTTATAAGAGAAATAAGCAATTTCGGGCAGATACATACAAATTATTCTATGCAAAATAGAGAGAAAAAGCCTCGATTGAAATTCAGGCTAAAAGTACACCAAAAAAATCTAATCTGACAGGAAATCCAAATTGCGCTTAAGCCCAGCAAATTTGGTTCTCTTAACAGGTGATTTTTTGAAAACCGAAGAAAAAATCTCTTGCGTCATCTCTATCCATTCTTTTTTGGTGAAATTTTGTAGAGCTTCATTAGGCTGAAACTTTTCTTCTAAAGTGGGTGCCGAAAAACGATTCCAAGGACAGACATCCTGACAAATATCGCATCCGAACATCCAATTTTCCATTTTATTTTTGAAAAAAGAGGGGATTTCTTCTTTTAATTCTATGGTGGCGTAAGAAATACATTTGGATCCATCGATTAACTTATCGCTGACAATCGCATTGGTAGGGCAAGCCTCAATACATTTGCGACAAGTCCCACAATGGTCGGTTGTTGGATTGTCATAAACCAGATCCAAATCACAAATTATTTCCGCTAAAAAATAAAAAGAACCATTTTGTTTTGTAATAAGATTTGCGTTTTTGCCAACCCATCCAATGCCTGATTTTTTTGCCCAAGCCCGCTCCAAAACTGGCGCTGAATCTACAAAAACACGACATTCGAAATCGCCAATCTCATCCCGAAGCTCCAAAATCATTTCGCGTAGAATTTCTTTAATAACTTCGTGATAATCTTGTCCGTAGGCGTATTTTGAGATTTTCTGAAATTTATTTTCAAAAATATCTTCTTTGGGAAAATAGTTATAACTTAACGATATAATCGATTTTGAACCTTCTACCAACAATCTTGGATCAAGACGTTTGTCAAAATAATTTTCCATGTACTGCATTTCGCCTTGGTAATTATTTTTTAGCCATTCTTCTAAACGAGGTGCTTCTTCTTCCAGAAATTCTGATTTGGAAATACCGCAAGACTGAAAGCCAAATTTCTTAGCTTTCTCTTTGATAAGTTGTGTATTTTGTGCATTAAAAATCACTGCTGCAAAGTTATAATTAAATATAAAATTTTCGATGAAATTAAATTTTAAAAGTTTTTACTAAAATTTATAATTGTTGAAAAGTTGAATCCAAAAATTAAATTGTAGTTTTGTTTAATAACAATAAAAAAAAATTAAAATGGCAATTGAAGATATCCTATTATCGGGAAATTATCATCTCATCGATGTTCGCGAACCTATGGAATTGGAAATGGATGGTCACATCGAAGAAGCACAAAATATTCCGTTAGGCGAATTGGAAGATCGTAAACAAGAAATTCTTAACCTAAGTGGTACAAAAATATTTTTCTGCCGAAGCGGAAATCGTTCTGGAAAAGCTACAGAATATTTCAAGGCAGAAGGTTTGACAGATGTTTACAATGGTGGGGCTTATAGTGATTTGAGCGAAGTTCTTGAAAATCTTAAACAATAATTTTCTTTAAAATATCTAACAAGATGAGCATTAAAGAAAGTTTGACCATAGAAATGCAACGCGAAACAGATAATACGAAACGTCTGTTGGAGCGTCTTAACCAAGACCACTGGACTTGGAAACCTCATGAAAAATCGATGTCTGCAGGTGCATTAGCAAAACATATTGTAGAGCTGCAATCGTGGTTACCAAATGCGCTGGAAGGCGATTCTTTCAATTATGCAACCGATTACCAACCTAACCCATCAGCTACTTTTGAAGAACTTATCCAAATTTTAGAAGCGGGTTTAGCAAAAAACATCGAATTTGCAAATTCTAAATCCGATGAGTTTTGGTTTGACGAATGGACTTTCAAATATGGAGAACATGTTATCGGTGTGATGCCAAAAATAGGCGCTTACCGATTTGTCATCACCAATCATTTGATCCATCACAGAGGACAACTTAGTGTGTATCTAAGATTATTAGACATTCCTGTTCCGGGAATCTATGGACCTTCAGCAGATGAGACGATGTAATTTGAGTTCGTTTATATAAAATAAAAGGTGGGAAAATTTCCCACCTTTTTATTTTTTGCCACCTCCCATAAATTTGGAAAGCAACCAAATTATCAAAGCAATACCTCCAAACATGAGTATAAACGCCCACCACATTCCTGCTTTAAAAATAGTATTAATGGCTTCGCAACTTGTTAACATGGAAAGTGCAAATATTGCAATAATTCCTAGTAATAATTTTTTCATAATAATGGTGATTGAATGTTAGGCTAAAATCTAAGCAAGAATATTGCCATTAAAAAATCCCGCTCAAGGAACGGGATTTTTTTTAGTATTAATAATTTAGATTCATTAAATTACACCTAATTCTTTTCCAACTTTTTCGAAAGCAGCAATGGCTTTATCCAAATGTGCTCTGGTATGTGCCGCAGATAACTGAACTCTAATTCTCGCTTTGCCCTTTGGAACAACTGGATAGAAGAATCCGATTACATAAATACCTTCGTCCATCAGTTTTTCCGCCATTTTCTGGGATAGTGGTGCATCGTACAACATTACAGGAACAATAGCAGCATCACCATCTGGGATATCAAAACCTTTTGCTTTCATTTCGGTTCTAAAATAAGATGCATTTTCCATCACCTTATCTCTTAAGCTTGTATCATCCGAAATCATATCCAAAACTTTTGAAGCTGCACCCACTATACCTGGCGCCAAAGAATTTGAGAATAAATAAGGTCTTGATCTTTGGCGAAGCATGTCGATAATTTCTTTTTTTCCAGAAGTAAAACCTCCCAAAGCACCACCTAAAGCTTTTCCTAAAGTTGATGTGATAATGTCCACACGTCCCATAACCTCGTTAGCTTCGTGCGTACCACGACCTGTTTTCCCGATGAATCCAGTTGCATGAGAGTCATCCACCATCACCAAAGCGTCATATTTGTCTGCCAAATCACAAACACCTTTAAGATCCGCAACAATGCCATCCATTGAGAAAACACCGTCTGTTACGATAATTTTGAAACGATGATCTTTTTTTGAAGCCTCAATAAGTTGCGCTTCCAGATCTTCCATATTGTTGTTTTTGTAACGGTATCTTGCAGCTTTACACAACCTTACGCCATCAATAATTGAAGCGTGATTGAGCTCGTCGGAAATTATGGCATCTTCTTCGGTAAACAATGGTTCGAAAACCCCACCATTGGCATCAAAACACGCTGCATAAAGAATGGTATCTTCAAGACCTAAGAATTTAGAAATCTTAGCTTCCAAATCTTTGTGTATATCTTGTGTTCCGCAAATGAAACGTACGGACGACATCCCATAACCATGTGATGCAATGGCATCTTGTGACGCTTTCATCACTTCAGAGTTGTTAGAAAGTCCTAGGTAGTTGTTGGCACAGAAGTTGAGTAGCTTCTTTCCATTAGCTTCAATTTCCGCAGATTGTTGAGATGTAATAATACGTTCTCTTTTATAAAGTCCATCGTTTTCGATGTTTTGTAATTCGTTTTGTAAATATTCCAAATACTTGTTAGAAATCATAATTGCTATATTTTCGATTTTAACAAAAATACGAAAAAAGCTGTCGTTAAAAAAACGATTTTTAAATATTTAAATCTAATAAAACAGAAAAATAAAGCATAAAAAAACCACTCCGAAGAATGGTTTTAATATTGAAAAATTTAATTTGAAATATTGCATTTTAGACTGTTTAATTTGATTTAATTTCGCTCAACTATTAAACTTAATAACGAATCTTTGTCTAAAGTGTTTTGATATATTAATTGCAAAACTAATGCAAGTCCAGAGTTAACATTGGTTAAATATTCCACAAATATTCATAAATGATACTATCATTTTTTATTCATCTTCCTCACCCATGAGATAGCCCCAAGCTTTGGTATGGTCTATCCTATCGAAAACAATTTTGGCAATTGCTAAAATCGGAATCGTCAACAGCATCCCTGAAATCCCCCAAAGCATTTCTCCTATAACCAAACCGATGATAACAACTAAAGAATTAATTTTAACTTTCGAGCCTACAACTTTTGGCATGATGATATTGGCGTCGATCGCATGAATAATTATGATAGAAATAACAAGGAACAAAACACTGCTCAAACCTGAGGTTGCGAACGTAATTAAAACACCAATTAACAAAACAGTAAAAATCCCAATATATGGAAGAATGTTAAGAACACCTGTCAAAACGGCTAACATGACATTGTATTTTATCCCGATAATCGTAAAGGCAATGAATGACAAAATCATCACAAGCAACATTTGTAAAAACAAACCTACAAGATATTTTTTCACCATAAACTGAATGTTTTCTACCACTTCGTAGACCAAATTTTTATGACTATCATCGCTGAAACTCATGACCAGAAAAAGCACCAGTCGACTTCGATAGATTAGAAAAAATAAAGTAAACAAAAATGTGAATGCCGAAATCATCAAAACATAAGAAACCGAACTGACAATTTTTTCAAGAATAGCCGTCCCTGTGCTGATGCTTTTTCTGGCGGTATCATTAATATAAGTTAATTGCTCACTTTGTTTAACACCAAAAGTTTTATAAAACCAACTTTGTAATTGGTCGAACAAATCCATAATTTGTTTTTGAAAAGCTGGCCAATCTTGGGATAACTTCCCGATCTGCAACGCCATAACATACACCACTCCCGAAATTGCTAACATCGCCAAAATACATACAACAATGGATGCAAAACTCCTCGGAAGCCTAATTTTAGTTTCTAAAAATCGACATGCTGGTGTCAACAAAATTGAAAAAAGCAAACCCAAAATCATAGGCACAATAATGCGTTCGCCAAGTTTGGCTAAAAACCCCAAAACGACAATACTGACAAGTACACAAGATAATTTTAGATAGAATGGAAAGGTTGTTTTCATGATGTTGGTGTTTTTAATCTGTTATTTTCCTATCAAAAAAACAGCAGGAATTTTATGTAAATCTGGTTTTTGTTTTGACCAATCTTTAATCGATTTTGTCTTTATAAACTCGTGTTCTGGATCGTTGATATTGGTGGCGACACACAACTGCGTCTGTGGCGAAAGAAATTTGCACAAGTCTTCCAACATCTGATTGTTACGATAAGGCGTTTCCATAAAAATTTGGGTAAAACCTGTCTTTTGCATCAAAGATTCGAGATGTTGGATTTGCTTTTTCTTTTCTTGTTTATCGATTGCTAAATAACCACTAAAACTGAATTGTTGCCCATTGAAACCACTCGCCACCAGAGCCAAAACAAAAGAACTTGGTCCATTGACAGGAATAACTTTTATGTTATGTTGGTGACTCCATTTCACCATGATATTTCCTGGATCACCGATACACGGCAGTCCAGCTTCTGACAACAAACCAAAATTGACATCCGATTTCATTAACTCTTGCGCGTCTTTTAAATCTGCAGTTTCGGAATATTTATCGAGTACATAAAGTTTTAATTCGGATTGTTTTTTTTCGGGTGCAAAAAATTTGATCACGCGACGCGCTGTTTTTTCGTTTTCCACAAAAAAATGATCTAGATTCATAATAATCTCACGGATTGTCGGCGCAAAATAATCAATCGGTGAATTTTCTGACAAATACGCAGGTAATAAATACAGCATTTAGTTGGTTTTAAAATTAAGTTTAATATCCTTTGCGATGATGTCACAGGCTTTATCTAACATTTGATAAACTTTTTCAAAATCGGACATCTCGCCCCAATACGGATCCGGAACTTCGTTATCATTCCCCGTTTCCAAAACATCCAAAATCAAGCTTACTTTTCGACGATGTTCTTTGGTCTTTGCCATAGAAATAGCATCTTCAAGATTATGAAGATCCATACAATAAATACGATCAAAATCATCAAAATCCTTCGAAGTAATTGGTCTTGAGCGATGCTCGCTAATGTCGATATGATGATTGTCAGCCGTTTTTATAGAACGCTTATCGGCCTTTTCGCCTTCGTGCATAGCGATAGTTCCGGCGCTATCAATCTCATGATCGCTAGAAAGTTTACTTCTTAAGATACCTTCAGCTAAAGGACTCCGACAAATATTCCCTAAACAAAGCATTAAAATTTTCATGTGATGAATTTATAAAAAAAGAAAAGGATTTAAAAAATTTTAAACCCTTTTTATAGTATTATTTTACATCGATTAATGATTGATACGCTCTTTCAAATCTTTGATGTATTTTTTAATTTCTTTATCAATCTTTGATACGTCGCGAATGGTATCGCAAGCATACATGACCGTCGAATGGTCTTTTCCGCCCATTTCTTCGCCTATTTTGGTAAATGTAGAATTGGTATATTCTTTAGCAAAATACATAGCTAACTGTCTTGGCAAAGCAATTTCTCTTTTTCTAGATTTTGACAACAGCAACTCTCTGTTGATTCCAAAATATTCGCAAACCACTTCTTGGATATAGGGAATATTGATGGTTTTCTTTTGAGTCGTTGCAATTTTGTTGATTGTTTCTTTTAAAAGTTCTAAACTTAAATCCGATTTGTAAACCGTAGAATATGCAATCACAGAATTGATAACGCCCATCAATTCGCGAACATTGGTTTTCACCTCCGTTGCTAAGAAATCCAACATATCATCTGTTAGCACAATCCCATCGCGACTCAGTTTATCAACGATAATTTGGCGTCTTGTCTCGAAGTTTGGTGATTTGATCTCTGCAGTTAATCCCCATTTGAAACGAGAAACAATACGTTCCTGTATGTCCATAATATCGGCTGGCGCTTTATCAGATGTTAAGATAATTTGTTTTCCGTTTTGGTGGAGATAATCAAAAACATGGAAGAAGCTATCTTGTGTTGCCGCTTTTCCTGACAAAAACTGAATATCATCAATGATTAAAACATCAACCAATTGATAATAATTTTGGAAATCTGTTTTGTTTTGAGACTTCGCTGCTTTTATAAAGTCTTGAATAAATTTTTCTGAAGATTGGTACAATACCACTTTATCTGGACAAGAGTTTTTAACTTCTAATCCGATAGCTTGTGCCAAATGCGTTTTCCCTACACCATAACCACCATGCACAAATAAAGGGTTAAAAGCTGTCGAGCCAGGACGTTTTGCAATGGTTTTCCCTACTGTTGCAGCCAACTTATTGCTCTCACCTTCTACAAAATTATCAAAAGACAAATCTGCTTTTAGGTTAGACTCAATATTCACTTTTTTGATGCCCGGTACTACAAAAGGATTGATGTTAACTTCTTTCTGAACTGGTAATGCTTCCTGGATTTTTGGTGTTTGTGTGCTGTTGCCTTTTACATTAACTGTAATTGGCGCTTCTTGTCCTGTAGGCTTGTTTTCCATAACAGAATACCAAAGTTTAACACCTTTTCCAATATATTTTTTAAGTGCAGCAGATAACAAAGACAAGTAATTTTCTTCAATATATTCTTTATAAAAATCACTTGGGACAAATAACGTTAAATTATGATTCACTAAAGATAATGGTTTAACTTTATCAAATAATAAATCAAAAGAATTTTCCAATTTCTTAAGGTCAGAATGATCCTCCGCTGCATTGAGATTATCTCTCATAAACTGAAGGCATTTATCCCAAATTAAATTTAAATTTTCATCCATTTTCAGAGCTGCTTTTTTACCAGATTAGGCATTTTTTTATAGGGAAGACAAATATCTAATTATAATTTATAAAAAAAAATTTTTGCTCTATTGCTTATTAAAAAATATATTTGTATGTATTAATATCGACTTAAAATGATACACACAAACACCTCAATAAGAGTACGTTACGCAGAAACAGACCCTATGCGTTACGTCTATTATGGCAACTATGCAACCTACTTCGAAGTGGCACGCGTGGAGCTATTTCGTTCACTTGGAATATCTTATGATGAGATTGAAAAAATGGGTATCCTTCTTCCCGTTTCCGAATATAAAATTAAATATTTAAAACCCGCTCTTTATGACCAAATTCTACATATAAAAACCAGTATAAAAACAAAACCTGGGGTAAGAATTATTTTCGACTACGAAATTTATAATGATGTCGATGAAAAAATAACAGAAGCCTCCACCACATTATTTTTTTTGAGAGCCGATGATAATAAGATTATCAAATGTCCTGATTTTTTGATGAAATTAATTGAAAAAAAATGGATAAATGTGTAGTTTTTATTTCCAATATCATTAATAATCATTAACTTGCACCTCCTTGAAAGATTAAAAAATAAGAAAAATTATAAAATTATGTCGCCATAAACACAAAAACCATATATATAAACTAAAAACCAAAAAAACCAAATGAAAATTTACATTATCGACCAACATCAAATTGTTATTGATGGCTTAGTTTCGTTGCTAACCCGCAAAAAAGGCTTTGAAATAGTTGGTCACACAAATTCCTCGTCAGAAGCTTGTAATTGGCTAGAAAATAATGACGTAGACCTGGTCATTACAGAAATTATTTTTGAAAACGAAAACTCTGCTGACCTTATCAAATCCATCAAAAAACTTCGGGAAAACACAAAAATTTTAATTCTTACCGGAGAAAACAAACTCAAAAGAATTACCGATTTATTCCAGATAGGAATAGATGGTTTTGTAGAAAAACACAACGATAGCAAAGCCGTTGTGGAAGCTTTGACTTGTATTAAAAACGGTAAAGAATATGTGGGCGAAGAGCTTAGAGAGAAAATCATGCAATCTTTACTTAACACACCTAATTCTCATAAGAATCTTCCCCTCAACGAAATCCTCGACAGTATTACCAATCGCGAATTAGAAGTTATTCAACTTATTTGTGAAGGTTGCAATAGCAAAGAGATTTCTGATCGTCTTTTTATAAGTTTTAACACTGTTGAAACCCACAGAAGACATATCTTTCAAAAGTTAAACATCAGAAACTCTATTGGACTTGTACGCTTTGCTATTCAGCATAATTTGATTGAACACTAGAAATAAATCCTTCTTATTAATAATAGGAAGGATTTATTTTAAATTTAAACCAAATAAATATCCTCATTTAAAACCAGTTTTTGAATCAAAATATTCAAAAACTAGTAATAGCTACATTAGTTTCCGTAAATTAGCTTTTTTAAAATTATATAATGGAATATTCACAAATAGAACCTAAAAATATTTGGAAGAATTTTGCATTGCTGAACGCCGTACCGCGTCCTTCCAAAAAGGAAGAACGCGTAATAGCATTCATCAAAAAATTCGGAGAAGATTTAGGATTAGACACATTAGTTGACGAAGTTGGCAACGTTATTATCCGCAAACCCGCATCACAAGGCATGGAAAACCGCCAAGCTATTGTAATGCAATCGCACCTTGATATGGTTTGTCAAAAAAATAGCGATGTTGATTTTGACTTTGACACGCAGGGCATCCAGATGTATGTTGACGGTGATTGGGTTAGGGCAAAAGGTACGACACTTGGTGCGGACAATGGCCTTGGAGTGGCTACAATTATGACAATTTTGGAAAGCAACGACATTCCGCATCCCGCAATGGAAGCACTTTTCACAATAGATGAGGAGACCGGAATGACTGGCGCACTTGGCCTGAAAGGCGGCTTGCTACATGGCGATATTCTTTTAAACTTAGATACCGAAGAAGATGACGAAATCGACATTGGCTGTGCAGGAGGCGTTGATATAACTGCAACTGCAAGCTTCGGAACAGAAAACGTAAAAGGTGAAAGCTTAGAAATCCAAATTAAAGGTCTGCAAGGTGGACATTCTGGAATGGATATTCACAAAGGCTTTGGAAATGCTAACAAGATTTTAGGAAGATTTTTATTTGAAACATTAAAATTTGATGTTCAAATTAACAGTATCGATGGTGGTGGATTACGAAATGCCATTCCAAGAGAAGCCAAAGCAGTCATTAAGGTTTCAAATATATCAGATGTTGAAATCGTTTTATCAAATTTAAAAACAAACATTTTAGAAGAATTCGCAAGCATTGAAAAAGATTTAATCATCGAAATCAATAAAACATCTACTACAGAAAAAGCTTTATCAAATGCAGATTCTAAAAGCATTATTTTTGCATTAAACGCAGCGCATAATGGTGTTTTCCGAATGAGTCCAGATGTTGAAGGCTTGGTCGAGGCGTCTAATAATCTTGCTAGAATCGAGGTAAAAGACGGCGCCGTTAAAATCCTTAACCTAACGCGATCTTCTGTAGAATCTACAAAAACAGAAGTTGCCCAACAGTTGATTTCTTCTTTTGAAAGCAATGGATTAACCACAGAGCTAGCAGGAGGTTACCCTGGTTGGAAACCTAATCCTGGCGCAGAAATCATCCAAATTATGACAGATATTTATGAAAAAAATTTCGGTGCAAAACCAATGGTTGTCGCTTGTCATGCAGGTTTGGAATGTGGAATTATCGGCACCAATTATCCAAAAATGGAAATGGTAAGTTTTGGTCCTACTATAAAAGGTGCGCACTCGCCAGACGAAAGAGCAAGTATTTCCTCGCTACAAAAATTCTGGAAGTTCTTGCAAGACATTCTTCAAAACATTCCTGAAAAGAAATAATTTTAACATAAAATCCCTTTTAATAGAAGGGATTTTTTTTGTCAATTCTTCCTAATAACACAGCTTAAAAAATTAAAATAAGGAGATAAACTTCGATTAGAAGAATATTTAATTCCTAAAGCTAATAGGAATGTAAAGCATCTCCATATTGATTTTAATTAATCTAAGCAAGTAGTAAAAAATTAAGTTTTATTGCAACAACTACTTGATAATCTTGGACTTTTTTGAAAAAAAATAATCATTAATGATATAACTCATATTTTTTTATTAATTTGCGGCGACCATAAATCACTTTACAAATAATTAAAAAATGAGAAAAAATCTACTTAGTCTCGGTTTTATTGGTGTTTTGTTTCTATCTGCAAATTTGAATGCACAGAATAATATCAGTGAAAAAATTCTTCATGATAACGGAACACCCAGCTTAATAAGCTTTAGTTCAGGAAACGGTCTTTCATCTGTAACAGCCCAAAATTTATTTCAACAGTATCTTAATTTATCATCTAAAACTAGTATGAAATTGACTTCTACAGAGGTTGACAAATCTGGAAAATTCAAAGATGAAAAATACCAAATGTATTTTGATAATATCCCTGTTGAATTTGGTTCTTATAATCTACATTACAAGAATGGTGAGCTTACCAGCATGAATGGTGAAATTTTTAAAACCGATGATGCACAAACTAAGATTTCAATAACAGAAGAACAGGCTTTTAACAAAGCTAAAAAATACGTGAACGCTTCCTCATATATGTGGGAAGACCAAGCCTATTCTGCATCTTCTGGATACAAAAAACCTGTTGGTCAAAAAGTACTATTACCGATTTCATCTGGAAATGGTGATTACAAATTGATATTAGCGTACAAATTTGACATATATGCGGCTATGCCTATTAGCAGAGGTTGGGTCTATGTAGATGCTTCTAGTGGTGCTATCTTAGGATATAATGCCATTATGAAACATGCTAATTTGCATAACAATCTTCCAACCAACAACATCGCTAAAGAAGAACCTATCAAACTTCAAGATAGTTTTACACAACCTATTCTTTTTGCTGCGGGAACTGCGGCAACAAGATATAGTGGCTCTCGTCAAATAGAAACAACACTTGCTACAAGTGGTACCAATAGTGGTAAATATATTCTGAACGATACGACACGTGGCGGTGGCGTTGTTACAAAAAATCTTAAAAAAAGCTCTAGCATAGGAAGTGCCGTAGATTTTGTTGATAATAATAACGATTGGACTGCTGCGGAACACGACAATAGCACTTTTGACAATGCTGCATTGGATGCACATTGGGGTGTTGAAAAAACTTACGATTACTTCAAAGACACTTTCAATCGCAATAGCTATAACAACGCGGGAGCTATACTAAATAGTTATGTTCATTATGGTAGTAATTATGAAAATGCAGGATGGACAGGTAGCGAAATGATTTATGGAGATGGCGCAACGACTTTCAAACCCTTAACCGCATTCGATGTTACAGCACACGAATTGGGACATGGTGTTTGCGAATATTCTGCCAATCTAGCATATCAAAGAGAGTCAGGAGCACTTAACGAAGGTTTTTCAGATATTTGGGGCGCAATTGTAGAACACAAATACGCACCAGAAAAGCAAGCTTTTTTAATTGGTGAAGATATCGTTAAAACATCGCCTAATTATTTAAGATCAATGAGCAATCCAAAATCTGGATTATCCGCTCAACCAGACACTTATAGAGGAACCAATTGGTATCCAGCAACTGTTGAAGAAGGATGTATTACGCCAAGTAGCTGGACCAATGATAACTGTGGTGTACATTATAACAGTGGCGTTCTTAACCATTGGTTTTACATTCTTGTAATGGGAAAAACAGGAACTAACGACCTTGGAAAACCTTACAATGTTACAGGTATTGGCTGGGAAAAAGCAGAACAAATTGTTTACAAACTAGAAACGACTTATCTTACTGCTAACTCAAACTATAAAAACACGAGAGACTTTGGAATTCAAGTAGCGAAAGAATTGTATGGAGAAAACTCTGCAGAGATGATTGCTGTGCAAGACGCATTTTATGCTGTTGGGATTGGGGTAAAATATTTGTCAACACCAGATACGACGCCACCGACAATTCCAACTAATTTAGCAGCTAGTAATATTAAAGGCACTAGCGCAAAACTAACTTGGGGAGCTTCTACAGATGACAACGATATGGCAGGCTATATCGTTTACAAAGATGGTGCAGAGATTGCTAGAACAACCACGCAATTGACCTACAATGTTACAGGACTTACACGCCTTACGACTTATAGCTTTACTGTAAAAGCTATTGACGGTTATAATAACATCTCCGCAGCAAGCAACATCGCAATTGTAACAACTACAGACGAAGCAGAATATTGCACATCAACAAGTTCTAATACAAATGACGAAAAAATTAATCGCGTACAATTTAACACCATAGACAATCTAAGTACAGGAACAGCTGGTTACGAAGATTTCACAGACATTTCCACTACATTAGAACAAGGCAAAACTTACGAAATCAAAATTACTCCAAAATGGACAAGTTCATCATATAACGAAGGATACGCTGTTTATATTGACTGGAATGCCGATGGAGACTTCTCAGACACTGGAGAACAAGCATTTAGTAAGGCCGCATCAACAACAACACCTATTGTTGGCTCAATAAAAGTTCCTGCGAATGCAGTCGTTAATAAAAATACGAGAATGAGAGTGTCGATGAAATTCAATGCGATACCAACAGCTTGTGAGTCTTTCACATACGGACAAGTTGAAGATTACACCTTGAAATTTGTAGAAACTAACATGGCAGTTTCTGACATTAACAAAAACAATGCCTTCAACATCTACCCTAACCCAGTTAAAGATATTATCAACATCCAAGCTAAAAAATCAGGTGAGATGTCTTACCAAATTATAAATGTAAGTGGCCAAGTGGTACTTTCTGGTAAAGCCAGCAACCAAAGCATCAATGTACAACCGCTTCCAGTTGGCAATTATGTCATCAAAATTTCTAATGGTGACGAAATATCAAATCTTAAATTTATCAAAAACTAATAGTTGATAATTTAAAAAAATTACGGCAATCTTTCTTAGGTTGCCGTTTTTTATTAGGAGCTATTTCCCGCTCTCAGCTTTATCTTTTAGAGTGTCGCTCGGACGGCTCCGCTACGCTCCGCCGCCTCACGCCACCCCAAAAGGATGCCGCTTCCATCGGGGCTAAGGATTTAGGATACAAAAGAAAATTTTATTTTTAAAAATTAGATAGTAACTTTACAGAATGGCAAAACTCAAAACCGTCTATTACTGCCAAAACTGTGGCAGCCAATATCCACAATGGCACGGCCAATGTAAAAATTGTGGCGAATGGAATACACTTATTGAAGAAGTTGTTGAAAAATCAACATCCAAAAACTATTCAGGCGACAAAAAGCAACACATCATTAACATTATCGAAGTTAATGCACAAGAAGAACCCCGAATTTCTACACCTAGTGAAGAACTCAACCGCGTTCTAGGAGGCGGAATTGTCTTAGGCTCTGTCACACTTATCGGCGGCGAGCCAGGCATAGGAAAATCAACTTTGTTGCTCCAACTGGCACTCAAGATGCGCAAAAAAGTATTTTATGTTTCTGGGGAAGAAAGCGCCTCACAAATCAAAATGCGCGCAGACCGACTTACCGATTTACAAAATCCCGAATGTTATCTTTTTACAGAAACTTCTGTGGACAAAATTCTCCACGAAGCAAAAAAACTCAAACCCGATTTTATCATCATCGACTCCATACAAACACTGCATTCTAGCATGATTGAAAGTTCTCCAGGAACAGTTTCTCAAATTCGGGAATGTTCTGGAGAAATCATCAAATTTGCGAAAGAAACCAATACACCCGTATTTTTGGTTGGCCATATCACCAAAGATGGTCAAATTGCAGGTCCAAAAGTTTTGGAACACATGGTAGATGTCGTTCTTAATTTCGATGGCGACAGAAATCATTTGTTCAGATTACTTCGCGCCAACAAAAACCGTTTTGGTTCCACCGCAGAAATCGGAATTTACGAAATGATTTCCCAAGGTCTAAAAGAGATTAAAAACCCTTCAGAAATTTTAATAACCAAAAAATTTGAAGAACTTTCTGGAAATTCGGTGGCTGTTACTTTGGAAGGCAATCGCCCCATGTTATTGGAAATTCAGGCTTTGGTTTCCACAGCGGTTTATGGAACGCCACAGCGCAGCTCGACGGGATTTGACTCTAAAAGATTAAATATGCTTTTGGCAGTATTAGAAAAAAGAGCTGGTTTTCAATTAGGCGCCAAGGACGTTTTCCTCAATATTACTGGTGGCATCAAGACCGATGATCCTGCCTTGGACTTAGCAGTTATCGCTTCTATTTTATCATCCAATGAAGACATCGCCATTTCGGAGAAGTTTTGCTTTGCTGGAGAAATTGGTTTAAGTGGTGAAATCCGCCCTATTCCACATGCGGAACAGCGTATTTCTGAAGCCGAAAAATTAGGTTATGAATGTATTTTTATTTCTAATTTAAATAAAATTCCGAAGCGTAAATTTGGTATCAAAATTCAAGAAGTTGGAAAGATTGAAGATTTTGTAGATATTTTGTTTTAAATTTAATTTAACCATGGTATATTTTGAAATAAAGTAAAATTAACTGATCATCATCATTATTTCATTATTCCAGTATTACTTATATAAAACGAAGTACCATTATTTATCTTTAAAAGGACTTTTTTCAATAAAACTTTGTTTAACATTGCGATAATTTAAACACAAAGCAAGACAAAAATTATTCAATAGCATACTGAAAATAAGTATAAACAAACACGTTATTCATATTCATGAAATACAATGAGTGAAAATGCGGAACGAGTTTAAATTACATTATTGAAACCAAGCGTTGTTAAAGCTTTGAGCCCTAACAATGCTCCCAAAACACAAAACAAAAAAGATGAAAACAAACGTATACCCTTTGGACACCGATTCTTTTTATCATATTTATAATCGTGGTATAAATGGTGAAAAAATCTTTTTCTTGCCAAAAAATTACTTTTACTTTTTGAAGTTATTAAAAGAAAAAATTTCTACAACAGCAGAAATTTATGCATATTGTTTAGCCAGTAATCACTTCCACTTACTTATTAAAACAAAATCTGAAAAAGAAATTCGACAGAAAAATAACAACGAGTCTTTTGATATTTCGAAAATTATCAGTCAAAAATTCTCAAATACGTTTAATAGCTATACACAAGCAATTAACAAACAAGAGCTTCGGACAGGAAAACTATTTGAATTGCCATTTCGAAGAAAACTATTAAAAACGCAAGATCATCTTATCAATAGCATTCTATACATCCATAACAATCCTAAAAAACATAATATTTCAGACGATATAATAAGTTACCCATATTCTTCTTTTTTAGAAATTTTAAATAAAACCTCATTACTTATAGACACAGAAAAAGTCATTTCCTTATTTGAAGATATCGAAAATTTTAGTTATGCTAATCTCAACTTTAAAAATTATTAATTACTGAGCGTTGTTAGGGCTTTGAGCCCTAACAACGCTTCCAAATACGAACACAAAAGCCCATGAATTACCTCGCACATTCCTATTTTTCCTTTACCGACGGGCAACTCGTGGGTAATATGATTGCTGATTTCATTAAAAACAATGAACGCAAGAATTTCCCTTTAGAAATCCAGGAAGGTATAAAACTACATCGTGCGATTGACAGTTTTACAGATACGCATCCCGCAGTTTCTGCCGCAAAAAAGATCTTTAGTCCCTTGGTAAGATTGTATGCTGGCGCTTTTGTAGATGTCGCTTTTGATTTTTATGTTGCACATTCCATGAAAGAAAACCTACTGTTAGAGCATTCAAAAAAAGTTTATAAAACTCTTTGGGATCACGAAGAATGGCTTCCTGAAAATTTTAAAAGAATGCTCATCAAAATGGAAGAAGACAATTGGCTGTACAATTATCGACAAGACTGGGGCATCAAATTCAGTATTCAGAATGTCTTGAACAAAGCACAATATCTGAATAAAGATTTACCTGTTTTTCAAGTTTTTTTGGACAACAAAAAAGAAATCGGGAAAGAATTTGATATTTTCTTTCCCGATATTAAAGCTTATTTGAAAACTTTTGAAGTTAACAATTAATCCTACATTTTTGGCGCATAACGCTCTTTGATAATATTAAGATGATGAATATTGTGTCCAACAATCAGTTTTCCTGTGGTTTCCACTTGTATCGAATTTCCGTTGGCAAGACCTGTTTGTGACAAAGCCTCATCCGAAAGACCTTCAAAAAATAAAACATTTGCTTTTCTAACAAACGAAAATTCATCGATTAGACTTTCCAAAGCGCGATCATTAGCTTCAGAATTTTTTGCCCATAATTCTTCATCAAAACCAGGAAGCTCCACTTTATCTTGGCGCGCGAAAGTCAATGCACGATAATTAAAAACCCTTTCTGTATCTATCAAATGTTGCAACAATTCTTTCAGCGACCATTTGCCTTCATCATACGCAAAAAGACTTTTCTCTTCTGATAATTGACTATAAAACTCAAAAGTTTTTGCTCCTGCAAAATCCATTTCTTCAATCCAATTTTCGGAAGGAACAAGATCTAAATAAGCTTGAATGTATTTTTCAAAATCTGTCATTTTATATATTATTGGGGATTTGTCCATTCATAAAAGTTAACCTCATCATACAATTTGAAACCGCAAGCTGGATACAAATGATTTCCAACATTGTTCGTTTTTCCAGTTTCTAAAAGCATTCCGCAAGATTCTGTATCAATGCAGAGTTGTTTGGCTGCTTCGATTAAGGCTTTAGAAAATTGACGTCCTCTAGAGTTTTCATCAACAAAAAGATCATTTAACAACCAATATTTTTTCATTCTTGTAGAAGAAAAAATTGGAAACAATTGTACAAAGCCTCTTAAATTACCTTCATATTCTGCCACAAAAATTTCGGATTCTTGTTTAGAAATTCGTGCTTTCAGAAAATCTTTTGCGGACTCTATATCAGACGTTTTTCCATAAAATTTTCTGTAATTATTAAACAAAATCACCAGTTGATCCAGATCGTCTAATTGGGCTTTTCTTATCATATTAATCTGTTAAATCGTCTTCTAAATCGCCATCCTCATCATCCTCAAACTGTTCTAAAAAATAGCTAAACGTAAAACCTTCCACCTCTTCTTCAGCATCTTCCAAAGTTGTAATTAGCTCATCAAAAGTTTCCAATTGATCCACACTTAAATTTACAAATTCGATGTGTAAAGGCATTGTTAACTCTCCTGAAATAATATCGAAAAGTGCATCAAGGTTATCACCAAAATAATCTGGCAAAGGCAATTTCGTTTTTAAAACTTCATAAAAGTCTTCGTAGTCGCCAAGTTCTACAAAGTCTATGTATATATTATTTTCCATAAATTATCGTTGTTCAAAAGTTTTATAATGGTCGTGTGTTAAGAAGATCAATCCATCATTGCTGTACACCAGTCGGTCGGCATCGCGATGTCCGCAGTCGTAGTTAACATCGGCTTCGTAATACATTCTTCCGTTTCGGGAAGGCAGTTTTTTCTCGCGGTTACTGAACTTGTCGCCACCAATTGCTCGTCCCGGCAAAACATCACAAAGATTACCAGAGCTCGGCTCCCAGCCTTGTTTTTTAGCTTCTTTTTTAATGATGTAATAATGTGGAAGTTTGTGGTGTTTTTTTAGATAATCGATGACTAATTTTTCTTCCGTCAAATCATCAATCGATTTATCTTTATAGGCAAATTCTTCCGCCTGGCTTAACGAATCGGCATCAGATTTTTGATATTTCTGAAACTGATTTTTAATTTCTTTTTGATTAACACCAACTTTTTGTTGTTGTTGTTCAGTTTTTACCGTTTCGTTTTTATCGTAAGATTGTGGTGGCTTTATCAAATACATCGTCGTGATGCCTGCAAAAGCTCCAATTATAAAGAATAGAAATGTTTTTAGTTTTGGATTCATTCAGTTAAATTAAGATTTTAAATCCTCTGGAATATCGCAAACCGGAATTGGATTTATTTTATGTAAAGTTGCACGATGCATTCTTTGGTAAATGGCAAATACTTCACGTTGACGCCCTTCAAAATCTTCGGGTTTTAAATTTTGATCCTGCTCCATCGCCCATTCTAGTTCTGGATATGTTGCACCAATCTGCTGTTCATCTGTTCTTTCAACTTCCCAAAGTCCATCTGTAGGAACGGCTTTTTGGATACTTTCGATAATGTCCAGATGTTTTGCCAATTCATAAACTTGGGTTTTGTACAAATCTGCAATCGGCGAAATGTCAACGCCGCCGTCGCCATATTTTGTAAAAAATCCAACGCCAAAATCCTCAACTTTATTTCCTGTTCCCGTTACCAAAAGTCCATGAATTTGTCCATAATAATACAAAGTCAGCATTCTAAGACGCGCGCGCGAATTAGCTAAAGCCAATTGCTCAGCAGGAAAATCGGCATCAGCAACATCAACTGTATTGTGAAAAACATCAAAAGTCGGCGTCAAATCCACACGAAAAGCTTCAACATTCGAGAATTGAGATGTCAAATTCTGGATGTGATCTTGCGCACGATTGACCTCATCTTCTTTTTGGTGAATTGGCATTTCCAAGAGCAAAGTTTTCATTCCGGTTTTCGCGGCTAATTTCGATACAACGGCAGAATCTATTCCGCCAGAAATACCGATAACAAAACCTTTCATTCCAGATTTTTGGGCATAATCTTTTAGCCAGTTAACAATGTAATCTATTATTTTTTCTGATTGCATGAATTTAAATTTATTTAAAATATTGAATTTTGAAATCCGCAGGCGTCATCTCGTACCAAAAGCATTCTCCGTCTGGCTCTTCGAATGTCCCTTTTTCATTAAAACCAAGTTTGCGAAGAACATGCTTGGAAGCCTCATTTTCCGAATGGGCATAAGCGTAGAGATTTCCTTTCTTTAAAACTGTAAAAAAAGCTTTTATAAAAGCAAGGGCAGATTCGGTAGCATAGCCTTTTCCCCAATATTCTGGTAGAAAACGATAACCCAACTCATAAAAATCTTGATGCTCATTAACGCTGTTATTATTAAATTTAAGACCAGACCAACCGATAAGAAGTCCTGTATTTTTCTCAACAACCGCGTAGCGCCCAACTCCGAAATCATCATATTGTTTTCTGATCATTCGGATAACTTCCAGAGATTCTTCTTCTTTGGACAAAATATCCACGCCAATATATTTCATGACTTCGGGATTGCTATCCAACAGAAACAGTCGGGCAGCATCAGATTCTTCTAAAGGTCTTAGTAATAATCTTTCGGTTTCGAAGGCTTTGAGCATCATTAAAATTCTTATTTTTGTAGTTTGAATTTCTAAGGTAAAATTAAAGATAATTTTCCGAGCAGACTTGGGAGAAGCTTTAATTTTTAAAAGAAATTTATAAATGAATGTTTGCATGAAAAAAATAATAGCAAGTCTGTCGGTTTTGGCATTGGTTATAATGACCAATTCTTGTAAAAAAGAAACTGAAAAACCGCAGTGGGAAGTTGAGGTTAAAAATCCTATCGCGAAGGTTGACATGGTTGACATTTCTGGAAAATTCTATGACGAAAACTATCCTTTGGAAGATTTCAAAAAAGAATATCCTTGGTTCCAAGGTAGTGTGGCTGATAAGGATTTTGCGGAAAGAAGAAAGGATGAACATGAAGTTGCCATCTACAAAGAAGCGATTTCCAAAATTGATGTTAACAAGCTTAATAAAGATTTAGCCAATCTATTTTCGCACATCAAAACTTATTTTCCAAGCTTCAAAGCGCCAAAAGTTTTTCTTTATTCAACCGCGGTTTATTACGATAGCATTCTGAATCCTATTTTTTATAAACCCGAAGAAAACTTCCTATTCATCGACATTTCTGCTTTTATGAGTGATAAAAATAAAGCCTACAGTGGAATTGATTTTTACATTCAGAAATCCATGAATCCTAGTAATATTGTCCCGAAAGTATCTTTATCTTTTGCAGAACAAATGGTGCAACGACGCCCTACGGAGCAGAAATTCATAGACGAGTTGGTGTACAATGGGAAAATCCAGATTTTGCAAGATATTTTTCTACCCTACACGCCCGATTTTTTAAAAATGAATTATACCAAAGAGCAGGAAGAATGGAATATCGCTAACGAGTTTAACATTTGGAATTACTTTGTAGAGAACGATTATCTTTTTAATTCTGATCCAGAGTTGGCTTCTCGATTTATACAGCCTGGGCCGTTTTCAAAATTCTATACCGAAATTGACAACGAGAGTTCGCCACAAGTTGGTGTGTGGATTGGCTGGCAAATTTGCCGCGACTATTTAGCTAAAAATCCAAATGTAAAAATCCCTGAGTTTTTGAAAAAAAATGCCACCGAAATATTCAACGCTTCTGGCTATAAACCTAAAGAAATTAAATAATTATATACAATGAGAAAGACCCAAATAACGATAAATGTCGAACTAGACGAAAATCATGTTCCTGAAAAAATGACTTGGAATGCCGAAGATGGCGGCGTTAACGCACAAGAGACAAAAGCAACCATGATTTCGGTTTGGGACGACAATGCTAAAGAAGCACTTCGTATTGACCTTTGGACAAAAGATATGCAAGTGGATCACATGAAACAATTTTTCCACCAGATACTTGTTTCGCTAGGCCACACCTATCAACGCGCAACGGGCGAAGATGATGTTGCCGAATGGCTCGGCGAAGTTGCAGAAGAATTTGCAGTGAAGTCTGCTATTAAGATGTAATAATAAGTTCGGCGACAAATATATTTGTCGCCGAACTTTTATATTAATATTTGCACATTTATTTTTTAATAAACTTAAGCGTTTTAGAATCTTTATCGGTTTTAATATTAATCATATAAACGCCTTTCTGTAAAGACGAAACATTCATTGTTTTTTGAATCTCTTTTCCGGAACTGGATTTCAGGGTTTTGCCTGACATATCAATAATTTCCAAATAAAGAAGTTTAGCATCCGTCGAAATATTAAGTTCTGCCTCAACCATACTTGGATAAATACGAATATCCGAAATTGATTTAACATTATTATTAACAGCCAACATATTAATAGTATTAAGATATGGATAACCATCATTAATGCTAGCATCTATCGACCAAACGCCTTCTGGATCAGCTTCGTTCAATAGATTTTTGAAATCCGAAGTTTTCATATCAGCAGTAGATTTGCCTGTAATATCCAGCTCTAACACATCAAAATCAAACTTGCCTACGCCATCTATTGGTGCGATAGTAGAATCAAAAAAAGCATTTGTAACTGTTGTGTTCCCCACGGCGCCTAGGAATCCACCAAATTCTTGCGGAGCCTCAACTGTTCCCGTAGAATATACATTTTTGAAAATCGCATTTTGTTGCGTATATCCTAAGAATCCGCCAGCCAAAAAGGATGTTGCTACCACATTTGCACGGCTGTAGCAGTTAATCATTTCATTGTTTCTGTTTGGTCCAAATGCGAACGTTATAAAACCATTGAAACCGCCCACTATATATTCGCCTTCTACACTTCCTTCGCTATACGAATTAGAAATTTTCGTTTTATCCCAAGATGATCCTGTAAATCCGCCAATCTGGCTAACACCCGAAACACTTCCGCTTGAAGAACAGTTTTTAACTTCAGAATTGGTTAAAATACTTCCCGAAAAGCCACCAACATTGCCACCAGTTGCAACTATTTCTACATTTTTCGCATGACAATTTTCTACATAACTGTCTGTCGAGATATTCCCAATCATAGCACCAACAGTATCTTTTCCAAAAATTTTGGCACCATCTAAGTTTAAATTTTTAAGCTTGGCTTTAAAAAACTGTCCGAATAGCCCAACAAAATTTCCGTTATCGGGACGATTGACTTGTACATTTTTCACTGTTTTGCCAGTACCATCAAAATTTCCAGAAAATGCTTTTTGATTGTTATAACCAATAGGTGACCAAAGATGTGTCGATAAGTCAACATCTTGTGTTAGTGTAATATTCTTTCCTAGGAAATTATTACCGTCAAATACAAGCTTTGCCAAAGCAGCTAGTTCTGCAGCTGTTGCTATTTCGAAATCTGTTTGGGCAGCGTTATACCAACTTGTGTCGGCATAGTCGATCCAATTGGTTGTTGGTAGATTTTTAAGAAAAACAGGCTCTTGTACTGTTTTTACAACATAGCCTTCTGGCAGCTGATTTGGGATCTTTCCGTCATTAAGTTGAGAGAATCCAAATGTGGCGCACAAAAGAGCCAATGTCAGTAAAGTTCTTTTCATAACTATTATTTTGATTTATTAATATAATTCGCAAATACATCGTTTTATCATTGATAAATAAAAGGTTTTTTATATAAAATATTAAAATTTAACAAAAACAAACAACTTTATAAATATGATTATCTTTGCTCTTTAATTTATTTAAAAATGAAATTCAATACAAAAGTTATACATGGTGGTCAACAATACGAACCACACACAGGATCGGTAAATGTGCCTGTATTTTTAACCTCAACATTTGCACAAAAAAGTCCAGGACAATTGCGTGCGGGCTACGAATATTCTCGAGGTGCCAACCCGACAAGACAAGCTCTGGAAGATGCCTTGGCAAGTATCGAAAATGGCGCAAGAGGTTTGGCATTCGGTTCTGGATTAGCCGCGATTGACTGTGTCTTAAAATTATTAAGCCCTGGTGACGAGGTGATTGCTGTTGACGATTTGTACGGCGGAACCTACAGAATGTTCACGAGATTGTTTGATAAATATCAAATAAAATTCACTTTTGTAAATTTTGACGATGTTAACAATATCGAACAATACATCACCGACAAAACAAAATTAATTTGGTTAGAAACGCCTACCAATCCATTGATGAAATTGGTTGACATAAAAGCGGTAACCGATTTGGTAAAAGGAAAAAATATTTTAGTAGCGGTTGACAATACCTTTGCAACACCTTATATCCAAAGACCTTTGGACTTGGGCGCAGACATCGTGATGCACTCCGCCACCAAATATCTGGGTGGACATTCTGATGTTGTGGCAGGTGCATTAATTGCGAAAACGCCAGAGTTGGGCGAGCAACTACACTTCATCCAATTTGCCAGTGGTGGAATTTTGGGACCACATGACTCCTATTTAGTTTTAAGAGGAATTAAAACATTATCTCTAAGAATGCAACGTCACAGCGAAAATGGACAAAAAGTAGCAGAATATTTAGCAAATCATCCTGCTGTTGACCAAGTATTTTACCCAGGCTTGACAAGTCATCCACAATTTGAGTTGGCGAAAAAGCAAATGGGTGAATTTGGAGGTATGGTGTCTTTCACTTTTAAATCAGGAAAAAAAGAAGAAGCGGTTAAGTTTTTAGAAAACTTAAAAGTCTTCACTCTAGCAGAATCTTTGGGTGGTGTAGAATCTTTGGCCAATCATCCAGCGATGATGACACATGCATCTATCCCTGCGGAAAAACGTGCCGAACTGGGCATTACCGATGACCTTATCCGCCTAAGTGCTGGCATCGAAGATATCGAAGATCTAATAGCTGACTTAGAAAAAGCTTTTGAGGCATAAGCCAACTTTATAGAAATTAAGCTTGTAAGACTTGTAAAAAATCTTGAAATAACAGCTTAAAACAAGAGCATGGCAAAAGCCCTTCTGAAAGGCGGTTGCAAAAGGTCTAAACATTTTACCAAAAACACCTTGATAATTTATCCAAAACATCAAGGTGTTTTTTGAATATTAGCTTGATGTTTTTAATACATTAATTTGTTAACTAAAAACCAAGGGCTTCTTATCATCTCAAAAAACAAATCCCGAATCGATAAATCGATTCGGGATCTTTTTTAAAAGTAATATGAAGAAAAAAAGCTTACAATCCACTCCACGTTTTAGCCCAAGTTGGCAATTCTAAAACACTACCTGCACCCGTTGCAGAAGTATTTTCTGTATAAGTGCCGGCCGCTACTGGTTGCGCTGTAGATCCTGATGCAGAAGCAATGCTCACTGCTTTTTCACCGACATTGTCAAATCTAATGTTCGTGAATTTGTTTTTACCAACAAGATTAGCAATGGTTACATCATGCTGAATCGTAATGGCTGTTGCCCAACCCGAGAACACGATATTATCAAGCGTTGCGTTGGTCCCTACTCTGAAAAGATTGGTCCCTGCCCCCTCATTATCTGTTGTTGTATAGCCAATGAAGGTTGCATTTTTAATCGTTGGATTCGACATTGGATTCGCGCTGTTGTTGTTAGAATTGTTATCCGCTTCTATACCTCTGTTACCTACTGTTGCAGAGTTTCTTTTAGCATAAACATTGGTTGCCGTCCCTGTCCAACCTTCTGTCCAGTCAAAAGCATCGTCATCGTTATTAATTGAAATGATATTGCTAACGTTAACAGTACCTCCAAAAAATTCGATACCATCATCTGCACCATCTAATACTGCAACGCCATCGATTTTTGTTCCGCTACCCACACCGAAAAGTGATAATCCGTTATATTCTTTAGAAGCATTGAATCGTGCACCTGCCCATCTGATTTGTGTATAAGTAATAGCGCCATTGCTATCATCAGCAACTGTACCACCATAGGTAAGGTTGGCCACTTCCGAAGTTGCACTTGCACCAGCATTAATTGGTGCTTTACCAGCCAATACGATACCGCCCCAATCTGCTTTTGCTGGCGATGCATTACCAGAAGTGAACACTACTGGATTAGCCACTGTACCATTAGAGAATAATTTTCCACCTTGTGCTACTGCAAGATAAGTGTCTGTCCCACCAGAACAAAGGATTCTCGTACCTGCAGGAATTACCAATTCTGCACCAGCATTTACGATAACTTTACCTTTCATGTGATAAACTGTTTTCGCATCCAGAACCAATTTGTCACCAGAATTTAATGTTACGGTAAAGTTATTTGGGTCAATAGTAAGGTTACCAGGATTAGGCGTAATCGTTGTATCCTCGTTCGACGAACATGAGTTAAAAACACCTACAGTTGTTAAACTTAATGTGCAAAGTACCAATGCACTTGAGAACAATTTTTTCATTTTATTGATTTATTAGATTTAATTAAAATTTATATCCTAGACTTAGACTGAAAATTCTGCCTTTTTGGAAATTATATGTTTCTGAATTGATTTTATTTTCCTGAACTCTACGAATCTCCGGATTAATCAGATTTTTGGCTGCTAATCCCACAGTTACATTGTTTTTGAAATTGAATTTGGCAATAAAATCCAAACTATGTATTGGCTTTTGGATGATGTTACCGATAGTCTGCGTACTGATAGAATATACGTAATTGCCAACATAAGAATAGGCTAAGGTAAGATCCATATCACTCCCTGTATAGAATTTGTGATTGTACCCAAGGTTGGCATTGGCGACAAAATCTGCAGCACCTTGTAATTTGTCTTCTTTAACATCGAAGTTTACTGAGTATAGACCTTGTGTTTCTTTCAGAACTTTATCGTTGTTAAGCTCAGCTTTAGAACTCATGTAACTGGCGTTAAGGAAAGTGTATAGTTTTGATTTTCCAAAGTTTACAATATCTTTTCTAATCTCTGCTTCCACCCCAAAGACATACGCCCAATCGCCAGCATTAAGATAAGAGAAAAATGGGTCTGAACTGTTGATATAAGTTTTCGAAATAGGATTCTGGATGTATTTTCCGAAACCTGTTATAGACAATACTTCTCCAGATTTTGGAAAATATTCCCATTTCAAATCGATGTTGTTGTTATCCGAAGCTTTTAGATATGGGTTTCCGATGGATGTTTCTGTAATATCATTGTACATATACGGCGCCATCTCTTTCAGTTGCGGTAATGTATAAGTTCTGGAAACTGCTAATCTCAAGTTTTGTCTATCGGTAAGGCTGTATTTAAGATTTAAAGCTGGTAAAATTTTGTTATAAGTATATTCGCCATTGTTGGTCGGCGTTGCATATTGTACTTGCCACTCGATATATTGGTAGATATTGTCCAATCTTAGCCCGAATTGCATCATTAATTTATCAGAAAGTTTGTAATCCAAATTGGCAAATCCTGACGTAATGTTTTGCTTTCCGTTATACAATACAGGTTTCAAAACGCCTGCATCTCCAAAGTTACTTGTGATTCTGAAATAATTTTTAGAATAATTATAAGCATTGAATATTTGATCCAAATTGTTAGGATCTTCAACTTCTGCAGTAAAGCCAGCTACTTCATTATTCCATTTGAAGTCCACTTGTTTTGAGAAGAACGTCCTTTTTTTGTAACGTCCTTGGTAACCTGCGGAGATTTTAAAATCATCATTTAATTTATAAGACAAAGTTAAATTCCCTGATATTTCTTTATCATCCAAATCATCGAAGTATCGGTTGTTAAGGCCAGATTCTCTAGTTACAGAATACATGCCTGTTTCCGGATTTTGCACCAATGTGTTGGTAATTCTGTCAGGGCGTTGGCTGTTAAGATAATTGTAACCCGCAATCCAGTTAAGACTCCATTTGTCCGTTAACTTGTGATCTCCACCCAACTGATTGACCAAGACATTTGTAATTTTGTTTTCGCCACGTCTTACGTACGCGCCGCCGTTTTCCGCAATATCTCTGGAAAAACCTTCGTAGATCTTGGCTTCTTGTAAAGTTGAATGGGTGTAATAGGTAATCCATTTCAATTGATGGTTGGCGTTGATTCTGTAGTACAAATTCAGCAATCCTGTGGTGTTGGTTCCGTAATTGAATTTTTGAACTTTATTATAATCTTGATAAAAAATCTCTGAAGCATAACTACCTTGCTTCCCTGTTAAATAACTGAAATCATTATCAAATCCTGCATAGGCATAAAGGTTAAGTCTTCCTGATCCAATTTTGAAGGATTTCCCGCCATCCAAACTCATATTGGTATTAAGCGGCATCAGCATGGATGGACCAAAAGCATCTTTAAAATTCCAACTCGATTTGAAATTATAAGTAGTTAAAGCATTCGCAGGGATTTTTGGTAATTTGGTTCCGAAATAATTAAAACCTTCTTGCGTGTAAAAATTATCTGCCTTAGCATTCTGTGCGTTGTAACCGCTTCCAAGATTAAATCCTACATAAGCTTTTCCTGTATGTTCTTTTGAAACAATATTAATATTAGCCCCGCCAAAGTCGCCAATCATTCTTGGGTTATAGACTTTTTCTAAAGCAATAAGGTCAATAATATCTGTTTTTAAAAGACCTAAATCGATATTTTTATTCTCTGGATCGTCGGAAGGAATCGGAAGGTTATTAAGTGTTGTCGTATTGTAACGATCGATCAAACCTCTTACAGCAATCGTGTTGCTGCCTTCTTGTTTTACAGTACTTGTCGCTTTGGTAACTGCGGTAGCAACATCGCCTACGCCTTGTTTTTTCAACTGTTCAGACCCTACATTCTCAATAACTTCAGCAGATTTTCTTTGCAGATTGATGAGGTTAGATTCTTTACCTTTTTTGTTACTTCCTTGGATGATGACACCTTCGATAGCTTTCGTAGACTTTATCGTGTCGTTGTTTTGTTGTGCTAGTATCGTTGTTGTTGCTCCAAATAGGAATAAAACACCGATGCTTAGTTTGTTAATTTTCATTTTTACTTTCTTACTTTTTTTCTTCGTTGACAAAGGAAACAAAGTATAGGAGCAGAAATCGTATTGATTTTTTTAATTAAACTTAAAAAAAACTTTAAGAAAATAGATATTATGTTAAATTAGTTTTAACATCTGAATAAATGGTAAACTTCCGTTCATTTATAATTAAATTTGAAGCGTCAAAAATTAAGACACCAACAAGAATTAAAACTTAAAAATTTAAAAATCAAAGCTTTACAAGTTTAAATCATCTTAACACCTTATATTAACAGATTTTCAATCATGAGCCTAGAAAAAGCAGTAGATATATTAAAAAATGGCGGCAACATTCTTTACCCGACCGATACGATTTGGGGACTTGGCTGTGACGCTACCAATCCAGAAGCTATAAAAAAAGTATTCGATATCAAACATCGTGATACCCACAAATCCATGATTATATTGGTAGAAAACGAAAAACGTTTGCAAGATTTGGTGGACGTTCCAGAGATGGCTTGGGAGATTATCGACCTATCAGAAAAACCTGTAACCATTGTTTACGAATCCGCAAAAGGTCTTCCCAAAGAAGCTTTGGCAGATGATGGCTCCATTGGAATAAGATTAGTAAAAGACGAATTTTGTAAAAAATTAATTTCAAAACTTAACAAACCCATCGTATCGACTTCTGCTAACCTTAGTGGTGACAAAAGTCCGCTGCAATTTGCTGACATCTCTAAAGAAATCGTTGATGCCGTAGATTATGCTGTGGAAGAAAATCGTGAGAAAATTTCGAAATACAGCGGTTCTTCGGTAATTAAAGTTTGGAAAGATGGACAAATAAAAGTTTTGAGAGAATAAACATTGACTAGAAAAACTTCAGGCGGCACATACGGTGCCGCCTGAAGAAAAAATAAACTATGAAAAAAAACTACTATACTTTTTACTAACTCATTTAATTCTACGTATAGCTTTTATTCGGGGTAAAATTCTCCATATTCATACCAAATTCAAAAATATGCCATATATTATAACAATGATTGTCATACACTTACACGATTTGACAACATTGTTAAAATCTTTAACAAAAAAACAAGACAACTTGACATTTATCATTTAAGACAATAACATTCAGAAAAAATTTCGAAAGCCTTATCTTTGCAACCAATTATTTGCTGAAAGTCTTATGATCATTAATCTAAATCAGAACCAAAACCTCAAACTTTTCAAAATCATTTCAGAAGTTGCCCATCGCAACCAACAATCTGTTTATATCGTGGGAGGCTATGTTCGGGATTTAATAATGAAACGGAAAGCTCCCACAGACATAGATTTTGTTACAGAATCCTCTGGGATAAAACTTGCCGAGAGCATCGCCCACGAGATCAATCCCAATCTTAAAGTTTCCGTTTTCAAAACTTATGGGACCGCCATGTTCCGTTACAAAAATTTGGAACTCGAATTTGTAGGCGCCCGAAAAGAAAGCTACAGCGAGGACAGCCGCAAACCATTTGTAGAAATTGGCAGCTTGGAGGACGATCAAAAACGCCGCGATTTCACCATCAACGCTATGGCGATTTCTCTTAACAAAGACAATTTTGGCGAACTGATCGACCCTTTCGGTGGTCTTAAAGATATTGAACAAAAAATTCTTCGCACGCCGCTAGAGCCTTTACAAACCTATTCGGATGATCCTTTGAGAATGATGCGTGCTATTCGGTTTGCGTCCACACTCAATTTTAATATTGAAGAAAAATCTTTGCAAGCCATCAAAACAGAAGTTGAAAGAATCCACATCGTTTCTATGGAACGCATCATGGTGGAATTCAACAAGATTATGATGTCCGAAAAACCATCGATTGGGCTAAAAATTCTTGAGGAAACTGGTTTATTACAAATCATACTTCCAGAACTTACCGCACTAAAAGGAATTGAAGAAATTGATGGACAAACCCACAAAGACAACTTTTATCATACACTGGAAGTCGTTGATAATATTGCACCAAATACTGATAAACTTTGGCTCCGTTGGTCGGCACTACTCCACGATATCGGAAAAGCACCTACGAAAAAATTTGTTGAAGGCACAGGTTGGACTTTTCATGGACACGAATTTGTGGGTTCGAAAATTATAAAATCGATTTTTAAACGCTTAAAATTACCATTAAATCAAGACCAAAAGTTTGTGGAAAAACTGGTAAGAATGCACGCCCGACCAATTGCCTTGGTGACGGATGACACCTCGGACTCTGCGCTGCGTCGCCTTTTGTTTGACGCCGGAGAAGATTTAGAGGATTTAATTATCTTGTGCAAGTCCGACATCACCACAAAAAGTTACGCGAAGCAAACTCGTTTCAAAAAGAATTTTGAATATGTGTTCCAAAAAATAAAAGAAGTCGAAGAAAAAGACCATATCCGAAACTTCCAACCACCAATTTCTGGGGAAGAAATTATGGATATGTTCAACCTAAAACCGGGGCGCGAAATCGGAATTTTAAAAGAAAAAGTAAAAGAGGCCATCCTAGAAGGCGAAATTGCCAACGACAAAACGGAAGCCCGAGATTTTGTTATTAAAGAAGCTAAAATTTTAGGATTAAATTTGGTATCCTAAATCAGGCTTTTATCATTTCTTTTTTTATTAAATTTGAACTTCCTTGAAAAAGTAAAATAAAATTAAAAACGCTCATGCAAAACTATTTGGATCTCCTTCAACACATCAAAGATAACGGAACTGACAAAACCGACCGTACCGGAACGGGCACTAGAAGCGTGTTTGGTTATCAATTGCGTTATGATCTATCCAAAGGTTTTCCTCTTGTAACCACCAAAAAACTCCATCTCAAATCGATTATTTATGAATTGTTGTGGTTTTTAAAAGGCGACACAAATATTAAATATCTTAATGAGAATGGTGTATCGATCTGGGACGAATGGGCGAATGAAAATGGCGACCTTGGTCCTGTCTATGGCGCGCAATGGCGAAGCTGGCAAGGTGCCGATGGGCAAATTGTTGACCAAATAACCGACGTAATCGATCAAATTAAAAAAAATCCAGATTCTCGCCGACTAATCGTTTCTGCATGGAACGTTGCCGAAATACCTAATATGGCTTTAGCACCTTGTCACGCGATGTTTCAGTTTTATGTAGCAGACGGAAAATTGTCATTACAACTGTACCAAAGAAGTGCTGATGTTTTCCTTGGTGTTCCTTTTAACATTGCGAGTTATGCGTTGTTATTGATGATGGTAGCGCAGGTTTGCGATTTGGAAGTTGGCGATTACGTTCATAGTTTTGGCGATGTTCATATTTACAACAACCATTTTGAACAAGTAGAAAGACAACTTTCCCGCGAACCAAAAACACTTCCAACAATGAAATTAAATCCAGAAATAAAAAATATTTTTGATTTTGATTTTGAGGATTTTACCTTAGAAAATTACGATCCTTATCCAGGAATAAAAGCACCTGTAGCGGTGTAAGCCTATAGTGAAGTTTTTTGGCTTCACTTTTTTGTAAGCTTAATTTATTAATCTTTAGTACTATTTTAAATATGAAAAAACTTATTTTATCAGTAAGTTTAATCGGGATATTTTTACCAGAATTATCTTTTGCACAAACCGAAACTTCGGGTAGAGAAAAAGTCTATCGTGCCACACACACCAAAATGACAGAACTAAAACACACCAAACTAAAAGTTAGTTTCGATTATGAAAAAGAACATCTTCATGGTGAAGAATGGCTGACAGCAGCGCCCTTTTTCTATCCAACAGATTCTTTGGTTCTCAATGCGAAAGCAATGCTTATCCACGAAGTTGCTTTGGATAAAAATGGTTCTAAACAAACTTTAAAATATGATTATAAAGATGATATACTGAAAATTAATCTTGATAAAGTTTATTCAAAAAATCAAGATTATACCGTTTACATCAAATATACAGCGCGCCCAAATGAAGTCAAACAAAAAGGAAGTGCCGCCATCAACGATGCTAAAGGTCTATATTTTATCAATGCACAAGGAAAAGATCCGGACAAGCCTGTACAAATCTGGACACAAGGCGAAACAGAATCGTCTTCGGCTTGGTTCCCAACTATTGATAAAACCAATCAAAAAACAACACAGGAACTTTACATGACGGTTCCCGACAAATATGTCACACTTTCTAACGGACTTCTAAAAAGCTCAACCAAAGAAGCTAATGGCTTGCGAACAGATTATTGGGTGATGGACAAAAAACATTCGCCATATCTTTTCTTCATGGGCGTTGGCGATTTTGCAGTCGTGCAAGACCAATGGAAGAATATCCCTGTCAATTATTTTGTAGAAAAGGAGTATGAGCCTTATGCGAAACAGATTTTCGGCAACACACCGGAAATGATTGAATTCTTTTCAAACAAGCTAAATTACCAATATCCGTGGGCTAAATATGACCAAATGGTGGGTCGAGATTATGTATCTGGCGCCATGGAAAATACCACTGCAACTTTGCATGGCGAATTGGCGCAACAAAAACCTGGTGATCTTATCGATGAAAACCGTTGGGAAGATACCATAGCGCACGAATTATTTCACCACTGGTTTGGCGATTTGGTGACTGCCGAAAGCTGGAGCAATCTTACCGTAAACGAAAGTTTTGCTGACTATTCCGAATATCTTTGGAATGAACATAAATACGGCAAAGACGAAGCCGATTATAAAATGATAAAATCTTTGCAAGCCTATAAAATGAATCCAGCTAATTTTTCTAAAAACTTGGTTCGTTTTGATTATGATTCTCGTGAAGATGTTTTCGACTCGGTCACTTATAACAAAGGTGGTGGCATACTTCACATGCTTCGAAATTATCTTGGCGATGATGCTTTTTTTGCAGGGCTTAATGATTATCTTAAAACTTATGAATATGGGAATGCTGAAGCACAACAATTGCGATTGTCCTTGGAAAAAGTTTCTGGAAAGGATCTCAATTGGTTTTTCAACCAATGGTATTATGGATCGGGACATCCCAAATTAAGCATCAATTACACTTACGAACCCGTTAAAAAACAAGTCAACGTATCGGTAACACAGACACAGTCGGGGCCTTATTTTCAGTTCCCGTTGGCGATTGATGTTTATGAAAATGGAATCCCAAAACGTTATAATGTATGGGCAGATGCGAAAGCTAGTCAAAGTTTTACATTCAATTTTTCGCAACAACCTAACTTAGTCAATGTCAATGCGGATCAAGTTTTATTGACTGAGATTTCCGACACCAAAACTGCTGACCAATATTTTGTTCAATACACCAAGGCGAAAGAATTTAAAAGTCGTTATTTGGCAGTAGAATTTGCGAAAGAAAATATCGATAAAAATCCTTCAGTTTTAAAAATTCTTGCTGCAGCTTTAAAAGATTCTTCCCACAGAATTCGCATTTTAGCTTTAGGCGCTTTGGATTTATCAAAACCTGAACAAGCTAAACTACTTATAAAAGATGTTGAAAATATTGCTCAAAACGATCCAAAAACATTAGCACAAGCCGCGGCAATTTCGGCACTTTCTAAAACGAAAGATAAAAAATATCTAAATATCTATGAGAAAGCAAGCGCAGCTATTTCTAATGCTGTTAAAGGAAATGCAATTGCAGCCTTGGCCGATATAGATTCTCAAAAAGTGATTCCTTTGATGGAAAACATTGACTTGTCTAATGCTTCCGAAGATTTGACTAGCAAATTACTTCCTATCATTGTTAAAAACAAAATCGCCTCACAAATGGCAAGCATTGGATCACAAGCGGCTTTTTATCCGTTTATAAAATTTCAGGATCCCGAATTGGGCGCAGTTGCAGAAGAAGCTTACAACTGGATTATGACCAGTGATAATACAAAAGCAACAAAAGCGGTTACTAAAATTCTATCGCAAGCGAAAAGCGAAATATCTAGCAATCCGCAAGCGAAAATGATGTTGACGCAAATCCTTAAAGATGGATTAAATAAAAAAATGCAACTTCTTAAAAATAGTCCAAAAAGTCAGTCGCTTCACGAGCAAATTGATGCGCTTAATAAAACAATTGAGGATTACAGCCATTAGAATTTTTAATCCTAATATTAAATGATTGTCGAATAGAAATCTTTATTATTCAGTATTCGTTATCACAAAAACAGCTAGCGCGAAACTTTGTTTCGCGCTAGCTGTTTTTTAATTTAATAAGTATTTTCAAAATATTTTCGCCAATAATATTTTTTACACTATTAAAAATTCACCCACTGTTATTTTTTTACACAAATTAAAAAAGTACTATCATAAAGTCTTTTTCCGTTTTCATAAGTTCTTAGAATTTTCACTCTTGAGGTTTGATTTTCTTTGCAGAAACTTTAAATCAGTCTACTCATGAAAAAAACAATTTTACTTTTTACAGGATTACTTGCTTCTTGGTGTTTCGGACAAACAATTCCGACACCTGTATATCATCATTCGTTTTCGGAAAGCTTATCAGCAAATAATTTTACTGTTAGTACAACAAAAATTAGCCTCGATACAGATCGTAATGAAGAAGCAAATAAATCAGCAAAGTTAGAAGCTGATCATGGTGCTATAAAGCTTACGCCAACTTCGTCTCATTTTAACAATCTGAGAAGCAGTGGAACCATCTCCATGTGGTACAAACATGAAGGTACTGGTGCAAGTGCTTTTGGAAGCGACAAACCTTTGGTGTATTGGTCCAACAAGCAAACATTTTACCAAGAGGCTTTACTTTTCGCGTTAACCAATGATGGGAAAGTAAAAGTAGCTTCCTACGTTAGTACCAACCCCAATGGCAACGGACACTCTGCATCACAAGTTGGAGGAGAATTTCCGACTACAGATTTTGGTTGGAATCACTTTACTTTAACTTGGAATATGGGAACTAACGGATACATAAAAGCTTACGTTAACGGCAAAAAAATAATCGATACTGCGGCGCCTATTTTTTCCATCCCATCTACCAGCTCTCCTGATATTTATTTCACTGGATTTAGTGATACCCATTCCAGTTCTTTATACGGAAATATAGATGAAATTAAGGTTTTCACGCAAGTTCTCGACGACTCACAAATTGCCAAAATGTTCGCTCAAGAATTACCCACTTTTTGCGAAGTCAATATTCCCGATACCAATTTTAAAAATGCTTTGGTCAACCACCATTTAACCGATAATTTCCCGAAAGTGGATCTTAATGGTGATGGAAAAATCCAATGTATGGAAGCTAAAGTTTACAACTCGACGTTAATGCTTACCAAAAAGAACATATCAGACCTTACAGGTATAGAAACTTTTACAATGCTTGGGGGGCTTGCTGCGGGCGAAAATAATTTAACCAATGTTGATATCAGCAATAATAAACGCTTAACCCAGATTAATGTGGGGCTTAACCAATTGACTTCTTTAAATGTTGCTAATGGAAACAACACCAAATTTATTGTAATGTTGGCTTATTTCAACCCCAACTTAACCTGCATACAAGTTGATAGCATTGCAAGTACGAGCACTTGGACCAACCACAATTTTGATTCTCGGTCAAAATACAGCGAAAACTGTAGCGGTACTATGGCGGTTTCTGATATTAACAAGAAACAAATAATGCTTTCTCCTAATCCAACAGCTGGCATGGTAAAACTATCAGAAAAAGCAAATGTCCAAGTTTTCGATACTTCGGGAAGATTACTTGGTTCTTACAAAAATGTAGAAAATGTGGATTTATCTACTCAAAAGCAAGGTGCTTATATCTTGAAATTAAACAATGATAACGGCACACAAACGACGAAAATTATTAAAAACTAAGATGTCAAAATAAAGCTTTGGTATATAATAAACTAGCAGCTTTTGAGCTCAAATTAATAATGAGATCATTATTATAATTAAGTATTTTTTCAAATGATAGCCTAATTGCGCGAAACTTTGTTTTGCGCAATTTTTTTAAAAACTAAGACACTTTGCTTCATGCATTATTTTGTGGGCAACACGTTTTTACATGAGTATAAATTAGGTCGAAGTCTTTTTTTGAAACAAATTAGAATATACTTTTCATAAAGTCTCTTTCCGTTTTCATAAGTTCTTAGAATTTTCACGCTTGAGGTTTGATTTTCTTTGCATCAACTTTAAATCAATATGATTATGAAAAAAACATTTTTACTTTTTACAGCATTGCTTGCGTCTTTTTGTTTGGGGCAAACACTCCCAACGCCTATATACGAGGCAAAGTTTGAAGGTTCTGATTGGGCTACGCCACCTGGATTTACTATAGAAACTGCTAATTATAGTAGCTATAGAAGTCCAGATCAATTCCGTAATCAAAATTCGGCTTTGGGTTGTTCATCTCCTCACGGCGAAATAAAACTAGAAGGGACCAACGCTTCTTTAAAACAACAAGGGACCATGTCGTTTTTTGTTCTTTACCAAAACCCGACTGCTACACCAAGTTCGGTAACTAAAATTAACGGTGTCTATCCAATAATGTATTTAAGCAGCGGTACAGCCAATGCTTCGGAAGGATTAATGCTGGGTATAACAGAGTCTGGAAAGCTGGCGTTTAAAAGCTATATCAATTCCACAACAGGTGTTACTCAGCAATCTACGGAAGAGCTTTATGCTAATCAATGGCATCATTTTGCAATTTCTTACCAATTCGGGGCTAATGGTCACATCACGGTTTACAGAAATGGAAAGCAGATGTTTCACCAAAATATTTCACATGAGTTAATCAACAACACCAACCCATTCGAGTTTTTTGGTTTTACAGCGCCTGGATCTACTTACAAATCCTCTTTATCAGCTAATTTGGATGAAGTTCGTGTATATGATATACCTTTTAATGCCGCAGAAGTGAAAGACCTTTATACCTCATATTTTGCCATTACAAAAGGAAGTAAAATTGCAAAGTATGATTTTAATAATTCTGATTTTAATGACTATTTCTCCAATTATCCTTCAATAATTGTGCATCCTTCAGTTATCAATTATAAAACCTACACCCATTATGGAGTTGATAACATTGGCCTAGAACTACATAAAGGTAATAACGCAGCAAGTACAACCTATGCTGTTACAGGTATTAAAACAAACGATTTGGGAGATAAATTCAGTGTGGCTTTTGCATATAACAGAACATCCAGCCTACAGGCTAATACTTCACAAACCTTTACACCTATAGTTAGCATACCAACAGAAACGGGAGACATAGCGGTAGGTTTCGTTAAAGCTAGTCAAAAAGTTGCTATTAGAATAAATGGTACAGAATATCCGCAAGATTTCAGCTCATACCTTCAGCAATACAATCATTATGCAATGACTGTAGATAATGAAGCCAAAACGATAAAATTATACTTTAATGCATCGCTAATAAAAACGATTGACCTTGCTTCTCCTATTTCTATTAAACCATCTACAAGTCTCTTTGTTGGTACCGATGGAAAAGCAACTCCTGAATATATGTTTGGACAAATTGATGATTTAATCATCGTGAACAAGTTGTATACCCAAGAAGAGGTAAGTAAAACCCAATGGCAATGGTATAGAAACATCCATTCTTACACCGATGATTCTGGAACATTAGCGACTAATAACATAAAAAACAAGCAAAATTCTATAAAAACCTATCCTAACCCAACGACAGACATTGTAAAACTATCAGAAAAAGCAGATGTACAAGTTTTTGACACTTCAGGAAGATTAATAGGTTCTTACAAAAATACGGATAATGTAGATTTATCAGCTCAAAAGCAAGGCATTTATATTCTAAAATTAAATAATGCTAACGGCATACAATCAACGAAAGTCATTAAAAGATAAAAACTCTAACACAAAGCTTCGAGACCTAAAAACCTTGAAGCTTTAAAAACTCAAATTAATTATGACAAAATTAACCACAATCTGTTTGGTCACATTTATGACAACAAGCATACAAGCACAGAGCGGCCTTTTCGGTAAACTTGCCGAAAAATTAGAGCAAGCTACTGGAAGTTCAGGAAGTTCAGGTTCAGGGATTAATGAAAAGGAAGTAAAAAAAGATGTAGAATCTACGGTTTTGGATAGCAAGCCCATCAATAAAGATAGTCGAAATCTGAGCGGAATTTATTTCGCAAAATATCCAATTCGGATTGGGCAATTCGCATCTGGAAAATACAATTACGCCAAGAAGTTTTTGGTGAATTATGAAGAAGGTGAAAAACAAGAAATAGAGTTCGTTTCTCGGTATTATTATGAAAACAGGAAGGACATTCCACCATTGGTTTATGCTCCCGCTCCAGGAACACCAGATTATTTTCCGGTAACCACAAGTAAGAAATTGGGACATCTCCATTTGGATGGTATTAGCGATAATAAATATGGTGGAAGCTCAACAACAAACTACGCCAACCAAAGTCGTTTTATGGATTTCTTTGCGACCAACGGAAACTACGTCAAACAAGAAGGAATGTTTTTTAATTATGAAGGCTTGTTAGAATTAGAAGAAGGCATCATCGTTATCGCTCGTTTAGATTATATTCCGAATGCCAATACTCCTGAGAAGTATAAAGTTTTACAAGAAAAAGGAAGCTACAATCTGTTCTACAAAAAGGATAAAGAAGCCAAAGCATTGGCAATGACCGATGCTCAAGTTTGGGATAAAATGAAAGCCTTCTACGACCCGTATTACAAAGCTTACAAAGCTGCAGAAGGAGGAAATGTAGAATTGGTAAAACCAATCGGGAAAATTAAAGATGAACCAAGCAACGCCGAATTAGTAAAAGCAGCTAATGAGAGAATAAAATCAATGCCTCAATTCTCAGAAGATTTGGTGTACTTATATCCTGTAACAGCATGGGAAAATCGTTTCGAAAATGTAGGAATCATGGGACGTACACTAACCCATCGTGTTTTGCAAACGCAGGTTATCCTTAAAAAAGGAGACGAGTGTCAAGTCACTCAATTTCTGATGCGTCAAAACAATTCTTATTCTGCAGGTTCGGCAGCGGAAAAATTCACCGGGAATCCTGTAAAAGCGATTGGTAACACTCATAAAGAGGTTATCAAATGTACTAACGCCATGAAATACAAAAAATAAAAACACGTCTTAAATATAAATTTTCAGTTAGTGATAAACAACTTTGTCGAAGCCTAGTGCTTTGATAAAGTTTTATTGTTAAAAGAAAGGCAATTTCCTTATTTTTGAAAAAAACTATTACTTTGAAATTCCTCTTAGGCTTTTTGTTAATTGTGCAATTTCATTTTGCGCAGACTACACCCTATTCATTCAACTTGGATCGAATATCGGGATTGCCTTCACAGGTTATTTACGATGTTTTCCAGGATAAAAAATCTTTCATTTGGTTCGGAACCGAAAAAGGCATTTGTCGTTATGACGGCTTACAAATCAAGCATATATTGCCTAAAGATTTTGCAATAAAGGCAGTTTCTCATATTTCACAAGATCTAAAAGGAAGAATCTGGTTTCAAGATTTTAGTGGTAGAATATATTACATTCAGGGTACAGAAATCAATCTATTTAAACCTTTCCAAGCCAATGGTTTTTTGAAATACGGGATTATTGGCAATCAACTATTTATCGCAGGAAAAGATGAAGTTAGGGTTTTTAATCTATTAGATTTAAGATTAACTAACAGCATCAAAGTCGATATGACAGGCGTAAAACATAGTATCTCTGATGGCGAAAAATTTTATCTCATTGGTAGCAAAATTCAATCTTTAGACATCAACGGGAAGCTCAACGCAGAAATAACGCCCGACGATTATACTACCAAAATATCGGCGCCGTTGCTGGTCATCAAAGATGGAAAACTTTATATTTTTTCAAAGTTTGGAGAATATTATTTGGGGTTACATCCAAAACCAATTTATCACAAACTTCCCTTCAAAAATATATTCACACAAAATGTAATTGCCTACAACGATTCGTTTTGGTTGGCTTCTACCAAAGGTATTTATCGCATTGATGTTGATGCTAAATCCTATCAACATTTCTTTCCCGACTCCAATATTTCCAGTATCGTAAAAACAACGACCGGCAATTACTGGATAACCAGCCAGAATAAAGGCGCTTATTTCGTAAAAAACTTTGACTCCAATCTTATCGCCACCGCGTCAACACCTATCAGTTTTGAGAAAACGAATAATCAACTCTATTTCAGTACCAACCGAGATGAGATTTTCCGTTTGAAGAATAACCATGTGCAACCTGTTTTCAAAGGCATATCGGATCATGCAATTAACGCTTTTAAAATAGATTCTATTAATCAGAAGTTGCTCATCAGTTCGTCCAAATTTATTATTAAATCCCAACAATCTCAGCTGGAACACGTTTTTGCCGTAAAAGCGATGACGCAGCTGGACAAAAAATATTACGCCATAAGTGCGAGTGGCTGGAATGGCATTATCTACACGGATCCCAACTTACAAAGCGCGTACGATAAAAACTTCGTCAAGTTTCCAAAATACCAATCCAATGGCATTTATTTTATCACCTTAATGGATGGCGAAAATGGAAAATCCAATATTTTTAATCCTCAAGATCAAAGCATTTTTTTCCTGACAAATCATGCGATAAAATACTTTAAAGATGGAGAAATTAAGCAGATTAATTCATCTTCTAAATTTAATTTCACACAGCTTGTCACAGCGCAGTCAACCTGTTTTTTACTTTCTGAAAACGAAATTCTTTACCATATTTCTCCACGTTTACAAATTGAAAAACTGAATTTTGGAAAAAAACACAGCAACGAGAATATTAAAAACATCCGCACCGTAGATAACCAATTGTACTTTACAAAAGAAGGAATTTTGTACCGCTATAATTTTGAAAAAAACACCTTAACTTCCATAATAAACTTGCCACCTTCCACTGATTTTTTCGACATTACAAGTCTTGGAAACCGTCTATTTTTAGCCACCAACAAAGGCATTATTGATATTTCTAAAAACACGAAAAAGACTTCAGAATTTTTGGTTTTGGACATTAACGATGTCAAAGTAAATGGCATTTCTAACTCGAAATTGGAACAACTAAAATCCAATGAAAATAACATCGAAATTTTCTTTGACATCATTTCTTCAATGCCGGTTAGCACCTACAAAATAAAATACAAAATAGATCAAAATCCTTGGGAGATCCTTAATAATTCCGAACGAAGCTTGCGTTTTTCGTCACTTTCTTACGGAAAGCACCAGATTATTCTGCGCATAGAATATGAAGAAAATGTGGTGGACAAAAATTTTTATTTGAAGATTGACACGCCATTTTGGATGACTTGGTGGGCGATTACGTTGGGAATCATCCTTCTTTTAGTGCTCGTTTATCTATATTTTCAAAATAAAATACGACTTCTAAATAAAAAAAATGAAGAAGTCTTAGCAAAATCAAATCTCGAAAAACTCGTTAATGAATCCAAGTTAAAATCGTTGAAATCGCAGATGAATCCTCATTTCTATTTCAATGCGCTTAACACTTTGCAATCGTATATTTTGTCCAATGAAAAAAGTCAAGCGGTATTTTATTTGTCGAAATTTTCTCGTTTGACGCGCAATATTTTGGATATGAGCGATAACGAAAGTCAATCCTTATCCGATGAAATCAGCATGTTGAAAGATTATATCGATCTTGAAAAAATTAGATTTGGTGACGATTTTAATTACCAAATTCATGCGGATCAATCGCTGCTTTCGGACGAGGTACAGCTTCCGAGTCTTATCACACAACCTTTTGTAGAAAATGCAATACAACATGGATTAATGCACAAAAGTGGAATCAAATCTTTAAAGATAGACTTCCGAGATGCCGATGATTATTTTGAAATCCAAATTGCAGACAATGGCATCGGAAGAAAACGCAGCAACGAACTCAATAGGATAAGACAGAATAATCACAAATCTTTTGCTACACAAGCCATTAACGAGCGTATTGCCATACTCAATCAGCAATTGAAAAAAAATATTAGTCTCCGATATACAGATCATGAAAACCCAACCGGAACAACGGTAAGCATTGTAGTTCCCAAACACTTATTTTAATACCCATGAATGCAATAATAATAGATGATGAAGAAAGAGCTAGACTCAATTTGAGGTTGCTAGTTCAGGAGTTTTGTCCAGAAATTGAAATCTTGGACGAGTGTAAAAATATTCCCGAAGCGGTTAAAAGTATTCATAAACATCAACCGAATGTTGTTTTTTTGGATATAGAAATGCCGGGACATAGCGGACTAGAGCTGCTTGATTTTTTCAGTGAAAAAGACGTCACATTTTCCATTATTTTTACAACTGCTTATAACAATTATGCGATAAAAGCGTTTAAACTTTCTGCGGTTGATTATTTGTTAAAGCCGATTAATCCTTTAGAACTGCAAAATGCGGTTGAGTTGGTTAAGAAAAAAAACAACCAAATAGAGCATCTCACCGCACTGAAGCGTAATCTCGAATTGCAAGATACACTTTTGGGAATTCCTGTTTCGGGAAAAATTTTGTTTATCAACTCCAATGATATTTTATATTTAAAAGCCGATGGCTCTTATACGCAGATTGTTAAAAAGGACAATTCGACATTGCTGGTTTCTAGGAATTTAAAATCTTTTGAGGAAAATTTGGAATTTGACAAAAAATTTATGCGCATTCATAAATCTTATATCGTGAATACCAAATTTATAAATGCTATAATAAAATCCAATGGCGGATCTGTAGAACTAATGAATGGTGAAGAAATCCCTATTTCCAACGATAAACTATCCGAGTTAATGGCATTTTTTAAAGTGTTAAAACGTTGAGGATTTACATAAACAACAAGTCGCGAAACTTCGTTTCGCGACTTGTTGTTTATGTAAAGATATTAGTCTTATTCAAAAATATAAGATAATGATAAGCTGATGATATGCTCATTTTTCTTCTTAGCGACATTAGGATCCGAAGTGGCCATTTCTATCGGAGAATTTTTAAGATCCGGATATGTATCCATAAGATGCATGTCGTATCTTGCTGTAATTTCCCATTGACGCTTGTAGCTATATCCAAATCCTGCGCCTACACCAATATTAAATTTATTAGCTTTTCCATATTTGTCGATCGCATAATCTTCTCTTTTAGCTGGAATATTTTTAACTCTTTGATTAATCAAAAAATCAAATCGTGGTCCACCTAATGCAAAAAACTCGCTTTCACCTTCAGAAAAATAAGCTTTAAAACTTATTGGTAAGCTTAAATAATTATTAGCATAAACTGCATGAGGCCATTTATTTTTTTTCTCTTCTTTTTTATCACCAGTTTCACCGGCTCCAAAATAAGTTAACTCTGTTTGGATGTAAAATTGATCATCCGATCCTATTGGTGTTAAAGCTAAAAGCCCACCTTGGACAGAGTATCTCGGCCCAGAAGGATTATGAGCATTTTGCACTCTTGAGTAAGTTGCGCCAGCTGTTAATCCAAATCTGGTTGCATTAAAATCAATCTGCGCACTTGCCAATGTTGCAATGGTGAGAGCACTTCCTAACAGCGTTTTTTTCATTTTGTATTTGTGTGTTTTTGTAATAATTTATCCTAAAACTTTAGCTACTGTTGCGCCAATCTCAGCAGGAGAATCTACTACATTGATACCGCATTCTGCCATAATTGCCATTTTAGCTTGTGCTGTATCTTCAGCACCACCCACGATCGCTCCAGCGTGTCCCATAGTTCTTCCTTTAGGTGCAGTTTGTCCAGCGATGAAACCTACAACTGGTTTTTTTGAGCCGCTGTCTCTGTACCATCTTGCTGCTTCTGCTTCTAGAGATCCACCAATTTCTCCAATCATAACTACTGCTTCTGTTTCTGGATCGTTGATGAATAATTCTAAAGCTTCTTTCGTTGTTGTTCCGATAATTGGGTCACCACCAATACCGATTGCCGTAGAAACACCGTAACCTGCTTTTACAACTTGGTCTGCAGCTTCATAAGTTAAAGTACCAGATTTAGAAACGATACCGACTTTTCCTTTTTTGAAAACGAAACCTGGCATAATGCCGATTTTAGCTTCATCAGAAGTAATGATACCTGGGCAGTTAGGTCCAATAAGACGTGCATCTTTATCGTTGATATATTCTTTAACTTTTACCATGTCCGCAACAGGAATTCCTTCTGTAATACAAACGATAACTTTGATACCAGCTTCAGCTGCTTCCATAATAGCATCTGCGGCAAATGCTGGTGGTACAAAGATAATACTAACGTTAGCGCCTGCTTTTGCAACCGCATCTGCCACTGTATTGAATACTGGTCTACCTAGATGCTCTGTTCCACCTTTTCCTGGTGTTACCCCACCAACAACGTTAGTTCCGTATTCAATCATTTGACCTGCATGGAACGTTCCTTCGTTACCTGTAAAACCTTGTACGATTACCTTAGAATCCTTGTTTACTAATACTGACATTTTATTTTTATTTTTTTAAATTTTCAATGATTTTGATAAAACACAAAAATAGTTAATATTCTTGAAAATTGAATACTGATTTTTGTTTTTTCTCTTAGAATTAATTTAGAGATTGCGGAGCTTAACTTCTTTTTTTAAATAATCTCGGAATTCTTCTGCAATAGCGCCAAAATAAGTTCCCTTTTTAAGATTTCTGTTAACGCCTGTTTTGGCCAATAACACCGTACCAGATTCTATTGTAAGCCCAGACGCCATACCAACCTGTCCCCAAATTGTAACATCATCTTCTATAATACAACAACCCGCAATCCCCGTCTGAGAAGCTATTAAGCATCTTTTCCCGATTACTGTATCGTGGCCAATCTGGATTTGGTTATCCAAAATACTGCCCTCTCCTATTACGGTAATATCTGTCACACCACGATCAATCGTACAACCTACACCAATCTGAACATTGTCTTCAATAACAACATTGCCTACGGAGATTAATCGATCATAGTTGCCATAAAGTTTTCTGTAGTAAAAAGCATTGCCACCCAAAACTGTATTGGCTTGGATAAAGACATTATCTCCGATAACCGTATCATCACCAATGACAACATTAGGATAAATAATGCAATTTTTTCCGATTTTAACATTATTGCCGATTACGACACTTGGATGAATTTTTGAATTTTCACCAATCTCTGGTTTTGAAATATCACCAAAAAAGTCTGAAATTGTCGAAAAATGAAGATTAATTTTATTAAAATCTCTGAAAGGATCATCAGAAATTAAAAGTGCTTTACCTTCTGGACAGTCAACTTCTTTATCGATTAGAATAATCGTCGCCTCCGAGTTGAGTGCTTTATCATAATATTTGGGATGGTTGACAAAGACAATTTCACCAGCTTTAACACGGTGAATTTCATTAGTTCCTAAAATTTTAAAATCATCGGAACCTATATATTTAGCTTGAATAAAATCAGCAATAGACTTAAGCGTCTGTGGTTGGCTAAAGGTCATCTCTTTTATTTTATAAAAAAAGCGTTTTGATTTCCAAAACGCTTTACAATATTTATTTTACACGTTCGATGTAGGAGCCATCTTCCGTATTAACTTTAATCTTATCACCTGCTTCGATAAACAACGGAACCAAAACTCTAGCTCCTGTTTCTACGATAGCATTTTTAAGAGCGTTGGTAGCTGTGTTACCTTTAACTCCTGGATCGGCTTCTACAACATCCAAAAATACTGTTAGTGGTATCTCCGCAGAAAGTGGCGTTTCGTCAGCTTCTTTCAAGATAATCGTCACTTCTTCACCTGCTTTCATGAATTGTGCGTTTTCAATCATTTCTTTGTTGATGTAGATTTGAGAGAAATCATCGTTGTTCATGAAGTGGAAACCGTTTTCGTCATCATAAAGGTATTGAAACTTTCTAGTAATTACTTTAACTTCATCAATTTTGTGACCTGCAGAAAAAGTGTTATCAAGAACTTTTCCGTTGGTTACGCTTTTAAGTTTTGTTCTTACGAAAGCTGGACCTTTTCCTGGTTTTACGTGTTGAAAATCGATAATCTTGTAAATGTCGTTGCTGTATTCAATACAAAGACCTTTTCTAATATCAGCTGTTGTTGCCATTAATATTTAATAATTTCTTGTTTGTTAATTTATTCTTTAGAAGAACCATAGCCTTTAACGATACCTCTTGGCGAGTTTTGGATAAATGTGATAATCTCGTCGCGTTCGGCGGTTGGTAACATTTCTTTCTCGATATGCTCTATTGCTTGTGTGGTATTCATCTTCATTTGGAAAATGGCACGATAAATTTTCTGAATTTCAAAAATTTTATCATTGCTAAATCCTCTTCTTCTAAGTCCTACAGAGTTAATTCCGGCATAGGAAATGGGATCTCTCGCAACTTTTACATATGGTGGAATATCTTTCCGAATCAATGATCCGCCTGATATCATCACATGTTTTCCGATTTTACCGAATTGTTGTACCGCACTTAGTCCGCCCATTACAACAAAATCTCCAATCTCAACATGCCCTGCAATACCACACGCATTAGCGATTATCACATTGTTCCCAAGGACACAATCATGAGCTACATGGGCTGTTGCCATAATGAGGCAATCGTTACCCACCTTGGTATAGCCTAATGCTTTTGTACCGCGGTTAACAGTGACTGCTTCTCGGATAACGGTGTTGTCTCCGATATATACAAAAGTATCCTCACCATCGAATTTTAGGTCTTGGGGAATACCTCCTAGGACAGCTCCTGGAAAAACTTTACAATTTTTACCAATTCTGGTTCCATCCATTATGGTGACATTTGATCCAATCCAAGTTCCTTCTCCAATTTCTACATCTCCGGCTATTGTTGTGAAAGGTTCTACAACTACGTTTTTACCTATTTTTGCACGTTTGTCGACGACTGCTAACTGATGTACCATTTAGTCTATTTTATTTTTTGCAACTTGTGCCATAAGTTCTGCTTCCAATGCTACTGTATCACCAACATAGCCATAACCTTGCATATGAACTATTCCGCGTCTGATAGGCTCTATCAATTCAATTTTAAAAATTAAAGTATCTCCTGGAACTACTTTTCTCTTGAATTTTACTTTGTCTATTTTTATAAAATAAGTTGAATAGTTTTCTGGATCTGGCACGCTTGCTAATACCAAAATCCCTCCCGCTTGTGCCAAAGCTTCTACTTGTAAAACACCTGGCATTACTGGTTCTTTAGGAAAATGTCCCACAAAGAAAGGCTCGTTCATGGTTACATTTTTAAGACCTACAACGTGGGTATCGGATAATTCTAAAACCTTATCTAGTAACAAAAACGGTGGTCGGTGTGGCATTAATTTCATAATACCATTAATATCAAAAACGGGTTCTTTTGTTAAATCAAAATCTGGAACGTTTTTCTTTTTTTGTAATTTCCATTGTCTGTTAAGTTTCTTAGCAAACTGGGTGTTAACAAAATGTCCAGGTTTGTTTGCGATAACACGGCCTTTAATTTTGACACCTACCAAAGCTAAATCGCCAATAACATCCAAAAGTTTGTGACGGGCAGCTTCGTTAGGAAAATTAAGATTTAGGTTATCCAAAATCCCATTTGGACGAATAGAAACATCATCTTTACCGAAAGCTACTTTTAACTTTTCTGTGGTTTCTGGTGTTAATTCTTTATCAACATATACGATTGCATTGCTGATATCACCACCTTTGATAAGGTTATGATCTAATAATTGTTCTAGCTCATGCAAAAAACTAAAAGTTCTTGCTGAAGAAATTTCGTCTTTGAACTCAGAAATATTTTTAAGACTTGCATTTTGCGTTCCTAAAACTTTTGTGCCAAAGTCAACCATTGTTGTGACTTCGTAGTTTTCGGAAGGTATAATGGTAATTTCGGAACCTGAGTTGGTGTCAACATAGCTCAAGACTTCTTTGATTACCAAATATTCTCTCACTGCATTTTGTTCTTCAATACCTGCTTTTTCGATCGCTTCTACAAAATATTTTGAAGATCCATCTAAAATTGGTGGTTCCGAGCTGTCCATCTCCATAATAACATTGTCAAGATCCATCCCGACTAATGCTGCTAAAAGATGTTCGCAAGTATGGATTTTTACGCCTAATTTTTCTAGGGTTGTACCGCGCTCTGTCGTTGTTACATAATTGACATCTGCTTCTACTTGTGGACGACCTTCTAGGTCTGTCCTTACAAACACAAAACCTGTATTTTCTTTTGCAGGTTTTATGGTAAGATTAACTTCTTTTCCTGTGTGTAGTCCTATACCCGAGAGCTGAATGTCCTCTTGTATAGTTTTTTGTTTATCACTCATTACAAAGATATTTTTTTAACAAATTTTATTTTTTGTTATTTTCTAAATTATTAATTCTTTCAACGATGTCAGTAAAGTTTCTAAAATGAACATAACTTCTACGGTAGTCACCTGCCAAAATCGCCGGAGAACCATAAAGTATTTCTTTATCTTTCACATTACTATTTACGCCACTTTGCGCTTGGATTTTAACTTGATTTCCAATTTCGATATGTCCAACAATTCCGACTTGACCGCCAATCTGGTTCCAATCTCCAATTTTGGTAGAGCCTGCAATCCCAGCTTGTGCTGCAATAACATTGTTTTGGCCAATTCTCACATTATGAGCAATCTGAATAAGGTTATCGATCTTGGTACCTTTTCCAATAATGGTTGAACCAATTGTCGCCCTGTCAATGCTACAATTAGATCCTATCTCAACATCATCTTCTATGATAACATTTCCTAATTGTGGAATTTTTTTAAAACCTTCAGCACTTAGTTGAAAACCAAAACCATCACCACCTATCACTGTATTAGAATGTACAATACAGTTATCACCGATGATGCAACCGTCATATATCCGAGCGCCTGAATCGATTTTGCAATTTTTTCCAATTTTCACTGCTTTTCCGATATATACTTGTGGATAGATTTGGGTATTATCGCCGATAACAGCTTTGTCAGAAATATACGTAAACGCACCGATATAAACATCCGAACCCACCACTGCAGAATGGCTAATATTGGAAGGTTGTTCTATTCCGGACTTTTTCTTTTTGAGATCGTTATAAAGATTCATAAGAACCTGAAAAGACAAGTATGCATCTTCCACAACAATAATAACTGAAGGATAAGTATGGTCTGGCTTTAACAGTTTTTCTGAAACTATCAGTACTGAACAGTCTGTTGTATCAATAAAATGAGCAAAACGCTCTTGTGCAATAAAAGATAAATGACCTTTTTGGCCATCTTCTATAGGAGAAACGCCAGTAATAATTGTTGACTTATCACCGATGATTCTACCATTAATAAAGTTTGCAATTTGCTCTACAGTAAATTCCATATCGTGCAAAGATAATAATTTCTGTTTTATGAGTACTAGAAAATTATTTTTTTTACAAAATTGTCAAATCTTGATTATTTTTAATTTAACAAGACCAATCGTACTGAACAATTGCGATAGGGATAGCAGCGGCATCCTTTTTTGAAAGGACTTGCGAAGCTAAAGTCTTTGCAAAAAAGATACAGCGAATAGCCCGGTCTTGCAAAAAGCCTTGGAAATGCTTAGGATTTGCAAGAATCGCCCAAATTTATAAAATCTCTCTTGGGAAAGACAATATATATTTCGTGTTCGGTTGATTAATGAAAGACGAAAGTATTTGGTTTTCAGAATCTTCCAATTTTAACTTTTTCCCGGATTTATCCAGAAGAAATATCGGTTGTTTTTCGGTGTCATAAGGCAGCAAACTTCTCGAAATTTGATCGACCAATTCGTGTCCATTATCGATGTTAAAAAAACGATTGGTTTTCTCAATTTTGGTCTGTATAAAATCTTCTGAGAAATATTGTGAGGAGGACATCGTCTTCGGAAAATTACGATAGATAACGGTTTTGCAAAGATAAGACAATACAAAATCATCGGATTCTGTCCAAGCTTTTATTGCCTGAAAAACATCCATATCGTCGAGCATTGTAAAGTTTTTGATATTGAGTTCGTTCTGTTCTTCGAAATGTTGGTTTTCCAAAAAATATTTAAGATACTTCGGCGCATCCAAGTCTTTTTTTTCTGAAACCAAAGCTTTGGCTCGGCCTAAAATTTTGACCAACAGATGTTCTGATAAAGCCGCGGTTTTGTGATAATAAACCTGCCAATACATGAACATTCTTGCCGTTAAATAATTCTCTATGGAATAAATGCCTTTGGAATCGACCACCAACTCATCGTTGCTAACATTAAGCATCGAAATAATACGCTGTGTATTAACATTACCCTCGGCAACGCCCGTGTAGAAGCTATCTCGTTTGAGGTAATCCAAACGATCAACATCCAATTGTGATGAAATCAATTGGTTGAAAAACTTACGAGAATACTGACCTTTGAACATTTCTATCGCCAAACTAAGTTCACCAGAAAATTCTTCGTTTAGTTTTGTCATCAACAGCAAAGACAATTTTTCGTGATGCCAATTATCCATCAATCGGTTTTCTAAAGCGTGAGAAAAAGGTCCATGTCCAACATCGTGTAACAAAATCGCCAACAATGCCGCTTTTTCTTCTTCTTTAGAAACAGAAACACCTTTTAATTTTAAAGTTTCTAATGCTGTAAACATCAAATGCATCGCGCCCAAAGCATGATGAAAGCGCGTATGTTTTGCCCCTGGAAATACCAAAGACAATAATCCCGTTTGAGAAATTCTGCGGAGTCTTTGGAAGTAATGATGTTCGATAACATCATAAAGAATCTCATGTGGAATTTTTATAAAACCATGGACTGGATCGTTGATAATTTTGAGTTTGTTGCGCATAGAAAGGCTTTGTCGCTCAAAGATACAGCTTTTGACTAAAATTCTATATTAATATTCGTAAACTTTGGGGAAGCACTCGGATGTGGATTGGAGATTTTATTCTATAATATTCGCCATCGAGATGCCATGCTTCGGAATCGACAGAAAACGAAATTTCGGAAGTCGAAATGTATTGCAAATATTTGCCTGGTTTTAAGCTTTTAGTAAACATTTGATAAGCAAAGGTTAATCCTGCTGGCAGCGGAAACTTTTTTACCAAAGCCAATTCGACTTTACCATCGGACATATCGGCTTGTGGTGCGATATAAGCATTGTTCCCAAACTGTCGTGTGTTGGCAACATTAACCATCATATATTCGCCATCGAAGTTTTTATATTTTTCTTCAAACTTGACTTTAATAGGTTTAAATTTAAAATACTTCTCAACAGTGATTTTGATGTAGTTGCTAAAACCACGTTTGGAATGTTCAAAACCTTCGATAATATTTCCGTCCAAGCCAACACCAGAAACATTTATCGATAAATTATTATTTATCATAAATGAATCTACTAACTTGAATTCTCGTTTTTCTAATTTTTTTAAAAGTTTATCAATGTTTTTAGAAAAGTTGGTTTCATTAGAAAAACCATTACCCGAACCTGCTGGAAAAACAGCTAAAATTTTATCTGTATTTACCAACTTACTCGCTACTGTAGAGATCGTCCCATCGCCGCCAATAGCTACAAAAACATCTACATCGTCCCAGTTTTCTTTTATAAAATTAAAACTATCTTCGATAGATTTTGACACCAAAACTAAAGGATTTTCAACTTTGGATTTAAGCCCTGTCAAAAAGTTTTGATAATTTTTTTTTGCTGAAAAAGGATTAATGATATACGCTGTTTTCATGTAATATTTAATAAAAAACTCCGAATAATCGGAGTTTGACGTATTGCAAAGTTAAGTTAAATTTATTTAAATATTAATGCGCAATTCGTTGTAAAAATTCTGGCCTCAAATAATCTTTGATGTCGTCATATTGCAAGCTTATATACACCAAACCTGCTGCATAAGCGGTAATTTCGTATTGATTATAAACAAAAGTGATGCTGTTATTTCCGAAATAGAAATTATGGTTCAGCGGAATCGTCTTCTCGAGCAACATCGCTTTTTGATCATCTTTATCATTTTTTATAAAACTGTCCATCAACATTTTTTCCCAAGCTTTATCTTTTGGATTTTTCACCACATCTTCCAGATTAATACTTTTTTTATTTTTAAGGTCAAAAACTTTATAAATTTCATTATAAAATCCATGTGCGCCGCCTGTATAACCGCTTGTTGTATAACGCAAAGTCAATACATCGGACTGATTGCTAAACACAGTCATGTTAGACGTATTATCCCAAGTTTGACGAGAAGAGGGCTCGTAATCTGCGTTGTCAAAACCTTTGTAGAAGTCGGTTCTGTCTTGTTCTAATGTTAATTTTAAAGCATCTTGAGAAAAGTCTTTTGCCTTGAGGCCGGTTGGGATATAGATGCTGTCGAGAAGACTTTTATCTTCGATGCCTGGAAAAACCAAAATCGAATTTTCATAAGCCAACGTGATATTGGCTGACTTTTTAATAGAATCCGAAATTTTGATTGAATCAACGGCGAAAGATTTTCCTGTAGCGACAGAATCTTTTGTGTTAACCTGAATCTGAGTGGCTTCTTTTTTTGTACAACTTGTAAATGCAAGCATAGAAATAGCAAAGATTGTAAACAAATTTTTCATATAATATTTTTTTTCGTTTGACAACAAAAAACCTTCCAAAACAGGAAGGTTTAGTATAAATTTTATTTTTAAGTTTAAAATTTAATTAAACATCGATACGTGCATAAACTGCATTTTTTTCGATAAACTCTCTTCTTGGTGGCACCTCATCGCCCATTAACATTGAGAAAACACTATCTGCTTCTACAGCATTTTCGATTGTAATTTGCTTAAGCGTTCTATGTTCTGGATTAAGCGTTGTGTCCCAAAGCTGCTCAGGATTCATTTCCCCAAGACCTTTGTAACGTTGTACTTCTACACCTTTTCCGTCTGGTGACATTTCTAGCGTAATTTCTTCACGTTCTTTTTCGTTGTACGCGTAGATTTTTTTGTTACCTTTTTTCAACAAATACAAAGGTGGTTGAGCGATATAGACATATCCATTCTCAATCAATTCTTTCATATACCTAAAGAAGAATGTCAAAATCAACGTCGAAATGTGAGATCCATCGATATCGGCATCGGTCATAATCACAATTTTATGATAACGAAGTTTTGTTAAATTCAAAGCTTTTGAATCTTCCTCAGTACCCACGCTTACACCTAATGCTGTATAGATATTTTTGATTTCGTCGTTGTCATATACTTTGTGAAGCATCGATTTTTCAACATTCAAAATTTTACCTCTCAAAGGAAGAATAGCTTGGAAATGACGGTCACGACCTTGTTTAGCTGTTCCACCCGCAGAATCTCCCTCCACTAGGAATAATTCTGATTCTGCTGGATCTTTCGAAGAACAATCTGACAATTTTCCTGGAAGTCCAGAACCGCCCATTGGCGATTTACGTTGAACCATTTCTCTCGCTTTCTTAGCTGCTTGACGTGCTTTTGCTGCCAAAACAACTTTCTGAACGATTGTTTTAGCTTCAGATGGGTTTTCTTCTAGGAAGTTCGTTAGCATTTCACCAACGATTTTATCAACCGCACCCGAAACTTCTGAGTTACCTAATTTGGTTTTCGTTTGCCCTTCAAATTGAGGTTCCATAACTTTAACAGAAATAACTGCTGTAAGTCCTTCACGGAAGTCATCTCCTGTTACTTCTACTTTTTCTTTTGCTGGTAAACCAAGTTCATCAGCATATTTTTTCAAAGTTCTTGTTAATGCTCTACGGAAACCAGCTAAATGCGTTCCTCCCTCATGTGTATTAATATTGTTAACATACGAGTGAAGGTTTTCATTAAACGACGTGTTATAACGCATTGCCACTTCTACAGGAATCCCTTCTCGATCACCTTCCATGTAAATAACGTGTTCCATTATCGATTCACGATTTCCATCGATATATTCAACAAATTCTTTAAGACCACCTTCAGAATGGAAAACTTCATATTTGAAACTTCCATCTTCTAAAACTTGTCTTTCGTCTGTTAAAGTGATTTTAATTCCTTTATTTAAATAAGAAAGTTCTCTTAAACGATTTGCTAATGTATCGTAATTGTAAACCAAATCAGTGAAAATTGTATCATCCGGCTGGAAGAACTGCATCGTTCCACGCTTGTCAGTATTTCCTACTTGCTTAACATCTTCTAGAGCTTTTCCTCTTTGATAATGTTGTTGATACACATTTCCGTCCCGGAAAACCGTCGTAATCATGTCGTTAGAAAGCGCGTTAACACACGATACCCCAACGCCATGTAAACCTCCCGAAACTTTATACGAATCTTTATCGAACTTCCCTCCTGCTCCAATTTTGGTCATTACAACCTCCAAAGCTGATTTTTGCTCCTTTTCGTGAAAGTCAACCGGAATACCACGACCATTATCGGTCACCTCGATTCCGTTGCCTTCTTTGATGGTTACCGTAATTGTATCACAATAACCTGCCAAAGCCTCATCAATAGAGTTGTCCACTACTTCATAAACCAAATGGTGAAGACCTCTAGTGCCCACATCACCAATGTACATCGAAGGACGCATACGTACGTGCTCCATTCCTTCCAATGCCTGAATACTACTTGCTGTATATTGTTTTTGACTCATATAAAATTTTTAATTTTTGCGCTGTGCAAAGACCTACAAATATCGTGAAAATTTTCGGGTTTTGAAAGTTTTTAGCATCCAAAAATTAGTTAAATAATATAGTCAACTTGCATAAATAAATTATATTTTAATAGATGAAATTTGACTTCAAAGTTATTCGATAATACCTTAAAATATCCCTTAGCATTATAAATTATTTCTTCATGAAATTCACTTTATTTAGTATTTCTTGTAACTTATCATTAGCAATGGGAATCCAATCGCCATTCAGAAATTCGATATATGCACCATCTTTTTTTCCCAAACTTCCTATATGGCTAAGATTAGCAATATAAGACCGATGGACACGCATCAAGCTGTTATTATCTTTAAAAAAGTCTTCAAAATATTTAAGATTACGGGAGACCAACAAATTTGTTCTGTCAGTTTTATTAATTGTCGTATAAGCTCCATCCCCTTTTAGATAGAGTATATCTTCGATATTCATAAAGATAATTTTTCCGGAAACTGGAATTGCAATCTTGTTATTAAAAGAATGTTCTAAATTGGTTTTGAGCGCAATCAAATTATCCGTTTGATTTTTTCGTTTCTGAAATAAAGCAACGGCGTTTTGCAAATCTTGCGGATTGATTGGTTTTAGTAAATAATCTACAGCCGATAATTTGAAGGCATTAATGGCGTAATTATTATAAGCAGTCACAAAAATAATTGAAAAATTAACTTCGGATTCATTAAAAAAATCTAAAAGTTCTAATCCACTATGACCAGGCATTTCGATATCTAGAAAGACCAGCGCAGGATTTTCTTTGCGAATAGTTTTCACACCTGCGGAAAGGCTTTTACATTCGGCAATTATTTTAATCTCAGGACAGAATTCTTCGACTAAAAGTTTTAGATTCATCCGAGCCCTTTCTTCGTCGTCAATTATTATTGCATTAATATCGTTACACATCACTTGATTTTATTTTTAAAAGGACTATAGTTCCTCGATTGTCATTTTTGTCAATATATTGTATGTTAATTTGGTATTGCTCGCTATGGTTAATCAACATTATTCGCTCTTCTAAGGATTGTGTTGCAAAAGATTTATGGTTTTTATTTTTTATAGCATTCAGTTCCATACTTCTTTTTCTTCCAATTCCGTTATCCTCAATTTTAATCATTAACATATCATTAAATTTATCAAAAGTAACTTCTAAATTCTTATTCGCATTTTTGTGTAAAAGCCCATGTTTTATGGCGTTTTCTACATAAGGCTGAATAAGCAAGGTAGGAATTGTAACATCTGAATTTTCCAATTGCTCATCTACAAAAATATTATACTGAAAATCATTATCGAATCTAGCTTTTTCCAAATCGAGGTAGACTTTTAGAGTTTCTATTTCTTCTTTTAAGGAGATGTTATCTCGGTCACTCATATCAAGGATAGATCGAGTTAATTTTGAAAATTTAGACAGATAGAATACGGCTTCCTTCTTTTCATTAGCCACAATATAAGATTGTAAAGTATTGAGTGCATTAAAGAAAAAATGAGGATTCATCTGGGATTTCAGAGATTTAAGTTTATTCTGATTGACTAATTTTTCTAAGTTTAGTTTTTCTATTTTTTTTGAATTTTCTAAGTTGATTCGTTTAATAATTGTTTTAAAAATGAAATAAATTCCAAAAATCAAAGCTATTCCCAAAAGTGCCAAAAACCACCATGTAAGATAAAAAGGAGGCGAAATATAAAATGAAATCTCTTTGCTAATAACTTCAGAATCTCGAACTATTTTTAAAACAACGTGGTGTTTGCCGCTAGAAATCGATGAAAAAACCAGACGTCTGTTAAGATTAGAAATCTTTTGCCAGTTAGAGTCGTCCATTTTATAATAAATCTCATATTGTGCATTGGGTGCTTCTGACTGAATATCAAAATTAATTTCAATATTATTTTGAGATGATTTCAGTTGGTCAAAATCCTTGTTGTGGATAATTTTGCCATTTGCCGTTATGTTATTTACAAATAACTTTAAAGGTTGAAAACCAAATGTATTAGTATAAGGAATATGAATAATCCCTTTATTAGTCGAAAAGAATAAACGATGCTGGAACTTTGCAATATCATTAATTTCTACATCTTTTGGGATGTGTAACGCCGGAATTATCTTTTGTTGTTGTGGCAAATAATTATAAACCACATTGTCTTTTATTAAATAAATGCTATCATCAATAATTTTAAATTTCTGAATTTTCGCATTTTCAAACTTATTAGGAAGTTTAATTTTATGAACTTTTCCTGAGTTTAACTCATATAAATTTTCATTTTGAGAAAGTAGATAGATTTTACCATCCAGATTTTCCATTTGGATAAAAACACTCTTAGTATCATTCGGAATATCTTTGGTAATGCCTTTATGATAACGTCTTATACCATAATTAGTCAAAAAATAAATGCTATTGTCTTTAGTATCTACAAAACAATTTTTACCGTTTTCTGAAGTCACCAATGGTATAAAGTAGATCCCATCTTGCGAATGTTGCTTTAATGCTCCGAACTCTTTGTCCCACTCACTTTTAAGTTTTGGATCGGTATAGATGATGCCATTCCAAGTACTGGCGCTAATCACATAATATTTGGCATCCAACTGCGCAATTTGCTTTACCGCAATAATATGTTCTAAAGTAGCGTGTTGAGATTTAATTATAAATTTTGAAGATGCAAAAAGAAGTCGGTTATTATTACGATCAACAAACAAAGGTGAAATCACATGATCTGTCTTACCTTTATAAATCCTTTGCACATTAAACAATTCATCTACACTAAAAATCTCATCGCGATTGGAGGAAAACAACAAGTTGTTTTGCTCATTTACCAAACGTATAGGAATCGTTGGTGTTGCAATAAAACCAGAGTTAAAATCCTCTACATACAACGCACCATTGGTTAATGTAGAAATCCAGAAATTACCGACTGCCGTTTTGGTAATAAAAGATATATTTGTTTCTGCAAAATAGTGTTTATAAGTATTATTCTGAGGATTGAATCGATATAAACCTTTGGTAGAACACAGCCAAATATCCTGATCGATAACATTGGCGTTTTGAGTAAATACGACATTAAAAGGCAAAGTCTTAAGACTATTTTCTCCGTTATTAATAACTAAATAACTTGGATCAAATTTAGAAAAAACATAAAGCTTTTTCCCATCTGTTGTGATTATTGGAGCTGTAATCTTTTTGGTGTAATCTGCGGGCAAAGTCAATTTCCTTAATTGATTTTGTGGATTAACCACGTGGATTTCTTCTCCAATCGTATAAAAACTATCTTCCAAAGCAACAGTTTGGATAGTTGTATGAAGATCTAACGGAATCTCTTTAAGCAACCGAAAACTGCTAATATCATAAATCCTAATGCCTTTTTTTCCCGCAATGTAAAGTTTATCATGAATTAGAGCGTACTTAAGAAAACCATTTGCTTTATAAGCCTTAAAGCTCTGTATCCGATTATCCTCTACAAAGAAAATATTGCCGTTAAAATCTTGAAACCAAATTCTTCCTTTTTTATCTTGATTAATATTTGAAACCGATTTTACCGTTACATCCACACTAGTAAAAGATTTGACCTCAACACCATCATATCGAAAAATGCCTTTGGCAGTCCCCAACCAGATAAAACCTTGCCTATCCTGCTTAACATCAAACACCATATCTGATGGCAAACCAGAGATTTTGTTGAGCGTAAAAGCATAAGGATTGGATTGTCCAAATAAGTATAAGGAGCAAAACAGAAAAAATAGAAATTTCAAGGCAATTGTTTTTCTCAAAATTATGAATTTTACTCAAACTTGATAACATGTTAATTACAGGCTTAAATTTATTCATTTTCTTTAGAAAAGACCGTCCAACTTTCGTTGGACAGTCTTCCAAAAAATATAAAAAAGTTATTAACTATTATTAAAGTATGATTAGCTTAGTCTTTAATAATTTTTATTAGTTTTTCAGACGTTTTAGTTTTAATAAAATAAACGCCACTTTTCAGATATGTTAAATCAACTTCTTTGGTTTTATCTTTTGTCAGAATTAATCTTCCGCTAGCGTCAAAAACCTGTATATCTGCAACTTCGCTTAATTGTGCAATTCCTTTTGTTGGATTTGGATACACTTCTATTTTTGTTTTTGATCCGATATTATTAGTTCCTAATGTAGAGCTACAATCTTCACTGTAATTAGCAATGCTGTCTTTTATGTAAGAAGTAGGATCTGTCCAGTTAGCAATACTGTAAGCAACATTATCAACTTGAACGCAGGTAAGATTTGGATTATTTTGAATGTAAAGATCCGATATGATACCGTTATTTCCATTCGCTAAATTTAAACTTGATAATTGCGAATTCTGACTGTCTATAACATATAATTGTGGATTTGAACTTAGATCTAAACTTGTTATTGGATTATCACTTGTCACCAATATAATTAAGGCTGAGTTTGTGCTTAGATTAATTTGGCTAATTTGATTTCTCGCAAAACCTAGATTGGATAAGGCTGTATTTGAACTTACATCTATGCTGGTTAAATGATTATCGTTCAAAACCAAATTGCTTAATCCCGTATTTGCACTTACATCTAAACTTGTTAATTGGTTCTCTTGAATGTACAAATTCCTCAAAGCTGTATTCGTACCCAAGTTAATGCTGGTTAATTGATTACGTGCGCAATCAACATTTGTCAAAGCTGTATTCGCGCTTAGGTCTAAAGTTGTTAAATTATTATCTCTTAAAAATAATTGTTTAATATTTTTAAAAGCTTCAATTCCTGTCATATTGTTGATGCCTTTTAACGAAAGTGCTAAATTTTCAGTAACTGCTTCCGCTTCCGTACATTGTATTTTGCCATCACCATTGGTGTCAATTGTAGGAGTATGGTTTAGTAGTGCAAATTTAAAATTACCATCAGGAATATTCACCTCACATGGAGCTGGTGCGCAATTGGTACTGTATGAAGCTCCCGCAGGAATGCTAAAATAAGTTCCTACCCAACTGGCTTGACTGTAATTAGGATTATCTACCTGAATGCAAGTAAGGTTATTATTTAAGTTCGAGAGCATTGTATTAAAATTCGTGTTATTCCCATTGGCAACATTCAAAGAAGTCAATTGATTACCTGTCACAGAAATGTGATTCAATCTTTTAAGGCTACTTACATCCACTTTACTTATATTATTATCTGCAGCCTGCAGTCCACCAAGATTTTTAAATGCCTCCAAACCTGTAAGATCGCTAATGTTTTTATTATTGAGTTTTAGAATTCCCTGAAAAGCTTCCGCTTCCAAACATTGAATTTTTCCGTCGTTATTAACATCTATTTTTGGAGTATTATAATTTAGTAATGCATTTTTGAAATTAGCATCAGGAATATTGACTACACAATTGGTAGGAAGCTCAGTTGAAAATAGTGATAAAATTTGTGCGTCTGAAAGTTGCTCCGTATATACTTTAATTTCATCGATGCTGCCGTAAAGCGAACTAGGGAAATTAGCATTAAATCCTGTAAAAAAAATGTCCGACGATGATGTAGATGGAAGACCTTGGAATGGACTTTTAACATTGATCACTTCAACACCGTTAAGGTAAACTTTCATCCTATGACTAGAACTCGGTCCATTCGTCCAACTGATTGCTATGTGATTCCAACCCGAAGTTGGGAAGTTGATAAAACTTTGTCCAGACGCAGAATTATTTGCATTGTTACCAAGATAAGACAAAAGCTGAATTCTTCCAGCACTATTGAGTCCCAACATTATTCCTTCTGAATAACTGTATCCACCATTGGACCAAAAAATCAGAGGTTTGTTAGTTCCAAAAGCACTTTGTCCTGTGCCTTCATGCTTGTACCAAAGCGATATAGTTCCGTTGGATAATAAAGCATTTTTTTGAGTAGTTGTTAAAGTAACTTTTAAAAAATCATGACCAGCAGCTAATTTGGCAGCTTTTGCTGCGTCATAACTTCTGTCTTCATCTAAACCAATTCCATTGTTTCCCATAGAAAAACCTGGAGAAACCAAAGTATTCGTAAATGAATGACTTAAAGCAGGAATTTGAGCCAAGGACATCTGCGCCAAGCAAGATCCAAAAATGAGTAATAGTTTTTTCATTGTTAAAATGTTTTAAATTTTGCCACAAAGAAAAAAACACCCTTACTATTTTATGCTTGTCACTTTACGAATGTATCATTTTATTTCACGAAACTAAGAAAAGAATTCACGAAGCATTTTTGAATTTATATTTTTTACTCTTTCATTATACAAAAACATAGAGATATGGAAAAAAATATCAGATTTTGAAAGTTTTTAGCATCCAAAAATTAGTTAAATAATATAGTCAACTTGCATAAATATATTAAATTTTAATAGATGAAATTTATCATTGAAATTAATCCATAATAATGTAAGTATGAATAAGTTATAATTCTTAGCTTTAATCATTCAAAACAGTAACAGGATGGATGATTTTATCGCGGCTCGGTCGCAAATGGCTCTATCATTAGGTTTCCACATCATATTCGCTTGTGTTGGGATGGTAATGCCTTTTCTTATGGCCTACTCTCATTGGAAATATCTAAAAACGGGAAGCGAAATCTACAAAGGCCTCACCAAAGCTTGGAGTAAAGGTGTTGCAATACTTTTTGCGACAGGTGCAGTTTCAGGGACGATGCTTTCTTTCGAGTTAGGTTTATTGTGGCCAAAATTTATGGAACATGCAGGTCCCATTTTCGGCATGCCTTTCTCACTTGAGGGAACGGCATTTTTTATTGAAGCCATCGCTTTAGGTTTCTTCTTATACGGTTGGGACCGATTAAACAAATGGTTTCATTGGGTTTGCGGACTAATTGTTGGGATTAGCGGTTTAGCATCAGGAATTCTTGTTGTAGCCGCCAATGCTTGGATGAATAGTCCTGCTGGTTTTGATTTTGTGAATGGTGAATACATCAACATTGATCCCATAAAAGCGATGTTTAATGAAGCTTGGTTTCCGCAAGCTTTCCACATGACTGTTGCTGCATTTTGCGCGACTGGATTTGCGGTTGCTGGTGTTCATGCTTATTTAATTTTAAAGAAGAAAAATATCGAGTTTCACACCAAGGCGTTCCGAATTGCAATGGGATTTGCATTGATTGGAGCTTTTGGAGCGCCGTTAAGTGGTGATATCGCGGCGAAGTCAGTTACCAAAAGACAACCTATCAAACTAGCCGCGATGGAAGCTCATTTTGAAACTGAAAAAGGTGCCGCCTTCGTTTTGGGTGGAATTCCTGATGAAAAAACGGGTGAAGTAAAATATTCCGTTAAAGTTCCAAAAGTTTTAAGCTTTCTCGCGACAGGCGACTTTAATAGTGAAGTTAAAGGTTTGAATGACTTCCCGAGAGACTTGTGGCCGCCGGTTGCCGTTGTTCACTACGCTTTTCAGATTATGATTTTCTTTGGTGTTGTGATGATGTTGATGGGAGGAATTTATCTTTTCACTTTGTACAAAAAGAAAGAATGGATGACCAAAAAATGGTTTCTTAAAATGTTTTTTATTGCGACGCCATTTGGTTATATCGCTCTAGAAGCAGGCTGGACGGTAACCGAAGTTGGGCGACAACCATGGATAATTTATGGTGTCATGAAAACTATTGATGCCGTAACACCGATGCCCGGAATTCAGTATTCATTTTACTTTTTCACGTTTATTTTCGTGACTTTAGCGATGATTTTAGCGTTCTTATTGTCAAGACAAATTAAAATGGTTCCAAAATTATACGACCCAACCGATCCAAATTATTCACCTAAAACTAAAAAGTCATGATCTACGTAGTTATCGCCTTTTTATGGCTTTCAGTTTGTTTGTACGTCGTTTTTGGAGGTGCGGATTTCGGTGGTGGAATTGTCGAACTTTTTGCTGGAAAAAACACGAAAAAGAAAGTTCACGACATTATGCACGATGCGATTGCGCCCGTTTGGGAAGCCAATCATATGTGGTTGATTATCGCAATTGTGGTTTTATTTGTAGGTTTTCCGCAGATTTATGCTGGAATTTCAACCTATCTTCATATTCCGTTGGTATTGATGTTGGTCGGAATTATCGCTCGTGGAACGGCTTTTACATTCCGGAATTATGATGCAGTAGAAGATCAATGGCAGGTTTTGTATTCCAGAATATTTTATGCGGCAAGTTTGTTGACCCCCTTCTTTCTAGGCATTATTGCAGCAGCAACCGTTTCATCATCAATTAATCCTGATGCAACCAACTTTTTGGATCTCTATATTTTTAGTTGGCTCAATCTTTTTGGTGTTGCGGTGGGACTTTTCACGATTGCGATTTGTTCGTATTTGGCGTGTATTCTTTCCATCAGAGAAAGCCGAAGTGATGATGAAGTAACGATGATGATTGGAAAATCTAAAAAAGCAATGGTCTTAGTTGTTTTAACAGGAACGTTGGTTTTTGGCGCAGCATATTATTCTGGAATTCCATTATTTCAGTGGATATTTTCGAAACCGTTGGGAATGGCAGCCGTTGTTGTTGCAACGATTTTGTTGGGTTTAATTTTCTATTGCATGAAAATCCGAAAACTTCTTCCCATCCGATTATTTGCGGGATTGCAAGTGGTTTTAATTTTGGTTGCAGCGACCTATCAACATTATCCAAATATTGTTTTATTAGGAAACGGAAATCACTATTCTTTACTAGACCAAGCAGCTCCAGAAGCAACAATCAACGCATTAGCTTGGGCGCTATTAATTGGTTCTCTATTTATTCTTCCGTTCTTGTTTTATTTAATCTACGTGATGCGGCGTCAATAAAAAAAGCCACTTCAAAATTGAAGTGGCTTTTCCGTCGGGGCGGCAGGATTCGAACCTGCGACCTCCTGGTCCCAAACCAGGCGCGATGACCGGACTACGCTACGCCCCGAGGTCAACGAAACTTTAATAAAAAAACTCACAAACAAGTTGTGAGTTTTTTTGTGAGCGCGACAGGATTCGAACCTGTGACCGTCTGCTTAGAAGGCAGATGCTCTATCCAGCTGAGCTACGCACCCTTCCAGAGATTACTCTCATTATTTTTAAAAAGTCGGGGCGGCAGGATTCGAACCTGCGACCTCCTGGTCCCAAACCAGGCGCGATGACCGGACTACGCTACGCCCCGAAATATAATATAAGTGCGGAGGGTGTGGGATTCGAACCCACGCGACCCTTTCGGGTCGACAGTTTAGCAAACTGCTCCGTTAACCACTCCGGCAACCCTCCTTACTTTTATTTAATTTTAATGATCGTTTACTGCTGAATTGCGAGTGCAAATATAGAACACTTTTTAATATGTACCAAATTATTTTTGTAATTTTTTTTCATATTTTTGAACTTTAAAAACACAATAAAAAGCCCTTGTATGCGTAATTCATTATATGTCATAGGATTAGGAATCAGCTTAGTTTCTTGCGGTTCCCAAAATAACACTAAAAAAGTTGTTGCAACACCCAAACCTATTACAACTGCACAACCAATTATCCCAATAAAACCACCTATCAAACAAGAAGAAGCGGACTTTTATAAAGTCAATATTGGAGACATTACAAAAAATGACAATACGATAAGTTATGGCTCTATTGTTGCGGCGAAACCTAATCATTATAAAGTTGTAAAAACCTATTTCCCTGCTGTTGCACAGAATTTTCGTCAACGCTATGTCATTTTACACTACACCGCTCTTGATAATGATAAATCTGCGTCTGTCTTAACACAACAGTCTGTTAGTGCACATTATCTTGTAAATTCTTATGACGATAATGAAATCTATCTTTTGGTTGATGAAAATAAACGTGCTTATCATGCAGGTGTAAGCAATTGGCGAGCAGACCAAAACCTAAATGACATTTCTATTGGTATTGAAATCGTAAATGCTGGCTGGACTACTAACGCAACAGGAACTAAAATCTTTCCAGGTTTTCCAGAAAAACAAATCAAAAAAGTCGCGAATCTTGTAAAAGATATCGCAACACGATATAATATTCCGCCAACTAATATATTGGCACATTCTGACATTGCACCAACAAGAAAACAAGATCCTGGGCCAATGTTCCCATGGAAAAGATTATACGACGAGTATCAAATCGGGATGTGGTATGATGATGCAACAAAGCTTGCTTTTCTTAACACTATGACTCAAGAGGATCTTCTAGCTCAGTACAATACCCCACAGTTTATTTATAAAATACAAACTGCTTTAAATAAATTCGGTTACAAACTTGACAGTACAACAGTATGGGATAAACAAACCAAACAAACTATTGAAGCTTTTCAGTATCATTTCAGGCCAGAAAAAACCGATGGTATTTTGGATTTGGAAACTTGGGCTATTTTACAAGCTTTAATGCAAAAATATCCAACTAAATAAGTTTATTTAAAAGAAGTCTGTTATTTTTTCAAAAATAATAATCTAACTTTCAAACAAAAGGCAAATCCTGCGTGAGGGCGAAGCGCATTGTTGGAGCTCGTTTTTTGTGTAGATGGCGCAGCGAAGCGGAGCCTCGAAAAAAAAACAGCGACTGCGCGAAGACCGACCCTTTTGTTTTTTAGCAAAGCTTTGGTGTAGCAAAAAACAAAAAGGGGCACGCCGAAATTTTAACTTTTTATTATGATTTCCACATGAATAGTTGGCACATTATTTCGTATTATTTAATTAAATTAGTTTTTTAATAATTATAAAACAATACATTATGGGATCTAAAAAGAATGGCTTATTGGCTTTGTTAGGATTGGGCGCTTTGGCATATTGGAAGTATAAAAAATCGACGCCAGAAGAGCAACAGAAAGTGAAAGATACGATTAACACAGCAAAAGAGAACCTGTCGAAATTTGGGAATGACCTAAAAGCAAAGGCGAACGATGCGGTAGACCAGGTTAAAAATAAAGCGACGGAATTGAAACAAGATGTTGAAAAATCTGCTCAATAACTGAAAAAAAACAATAAAAAAGACGGCGAATGCCGTCTTTTTTATTATATTAGATTTTTGATTTGTAAATCTCCAAAACCATAAATTCGGTAATGATATTGGATTATTTTAAAGTTTTCTTCAAATGATTTTTCGGTTTGATAGATTAGTTTTAGCTCTTTTTTTAAATTTCCGCTCTTTAGTTTTATAATAGCCTTAACGACTTCATCAAGTTGTCTGAAAATTTGATTTTCACTTTTAGCTAATAATTCTAAAGTTTTAAAATCTTCCTCCGAATAAGCATTCCAAAGTTTTTTTCCTAATTCTAAATCTTTTGATTTTATAGGTTTGGAAGTTTTCAAAAGCACCTCGGCATCTGTAGGTTTCAACCTAGAAAAACCATTCCATTGTTCGTCTTGTATTGGAAAAACACGGTGTAATTTCAATTCTTTATTAGCATCAATCTGACTTAATAAAAACCAAAAATTGATTTGGCAAAACACATCGTCTTCAAACCAAAAATAAACATCCGAACTTGCATCGATATTGAGGAAATTTTGAAATTCTGAAATAACTTTTCGACTATAAATTTCTTTGCATTCAGAATAAGTTTCTAAAATAAATTTCTCTCTGTTCGCCCAAAAGTTTTTTATCAAAACAGGACCTTCTATCAAACATTCTCTCCAAACAATTGTATTTTTTTTATCAAAAACATATTGTAAATTTTCTAATAAACAATCACCATTTAAGACATGAAATGATTTTGAGGCCGGCATTTTATTTATAATTCGATGTTCAAAAAATCATCTTGGCGTATTGTTTTTTGTTCGCCATTTGATAAATTTTTAATCGTTAACGTTCCGTTTTTAATTTCTTCTTCACCTAAAAAAACCAGACTTGGAATTGCTTTTTTCTCTGCGTAAGTAAATTGTTTTTTTAGCTTTGAGGCTTCAGGATAAAGTTCTGCTGCTATATTTTTTTCGCGTAATTGCGTAATTATTTTCAGGGATTCTATGGCTTCTTTTTCGCCATAGTTGGCAAATAAATACTGAATTCCGTTTTCATTAAAACTTGGGAATAAACCCAATTCTTCCAAAACTAAATAAATTCTGTCCAAACCGAAAGAAACCCCTATTCCTGGAACATCCTTTACACCGAAAACTTCTGTAAGATTATCATAACGACCGCCGCCACCGATAGATCCTATCTCAACGCCATCCGCTTTGACTTCAAAAATCGCACCTGTATAATAATCCAGTCCACGCGCCAAAGTGATATTGAACACCAAACTTTCAGCATCTATACCCAAATCACGCGCTTTCAACATGACAAATTCTAACTCGTCAACACCTTGCATTCCGATTTCAATGTTTGTGAAGCGCTCTTTTAATTGCAATAGATTTTCTAGCGCATCATCGCTTTGGTTAAAAAGAAAGTCAAGTTTTTCAATAGCTTCCTGAGAGATATTTTTCTCGAGCATTTCTTTCACAACACCGTCCTTTCCTATTTTATCCAGTTTATCCAAAGCTACAGTAAAGTCAATAAGTTGCTCAGAAATCCCAGCATATTCTGCCAATCCAGAAAGAATTTTCCGGTTGTTCATGTGGATGCTAACTGGCAATTTTAAATCTGAAAAAGATTTAAAATACAATTGCAATAATTCCACTTCTTGCCAAAGGCTTGTGCTTCCAACAACGTCGGCGTCGCATTGATAAAATTCTCTGTAACGCCCTTTTTGTGGACGATCGGCACGCCAAACGGGTTGAATTTGGTAACGTTTGAAAGGGAAGCTTAATTGTCCTTGATTCATCGCTACAAATCTTGCAAAAGGCACTGTCAAATCATAACGAAGTGCTTTTTCTGAAATTTGAGAAATTAATTTTTGCGAATTCTTCGCTGTCCAATCTTCATCTTTTGTTTTTGCAGCATAATCCCCAGAATTAAGAATTTTAAAAATCAAGCGATCGCCTTCTTCACCATATTTTCCTGTAAGTGTCGATAGATTCTCAAAACTTGGTGTTTCTAAAGGCTGAAAACCAAACAGTTCAAAATTCTTTTGTAATTTATTGATGATATATTTTCTACGAAATACTTCTTGTGCCGTAAAATCTCTAGTTCCTTTTGCTAAACTCGGTTTCATTATGTCGAAAATTCTTCTTTTGATGGAAGCAAAGTTACTAATAATCTAAGACTTTCAATTTGTTATTCATTCCTAATTATTCATCTATTTTTAAACTTAAAATCATAGAAGATCTTCATCATAAAAACATGATAAAACCAAGATAATATCATAGTTTTGCCTACAAATCATCTTACTATGAAATACCACACACGAAAATGGATAAAACCAGAAGATCTTAATCCCAACCACACGCTTTTTGGAGGTCGTCTTTTGGAATGGATTGATGAAGAAGCTGCTTTATATTCAATTATACAGCTGGAAAATCCAAAAACCGTTACCAAATATATGTCCGAAATTAATTTTATCGATTCTGCAAAGCAAGGCGATATTATTGAAATCGGATTGCATCCTGTAAGCTTTGGTCACACATCTTTAACCTTGCGATGCGAGGTTCGTAACAAAATGACGCAACAAACCATCATTACTATTGATAAAATTGTAATGGTCTCATTGGATGAAAATGGAAAACCAAAGGCACACGGCAAAACCCAAATCGAATATATATCCGACCGACTAAAAAATCAAGAAAGCGCAGAAGAAGATAAATAATTCTGCGCTTTTTTGTTGAATTCTCAATTACTAAGGAGTAGAATTTCTTCAACTCGAATTTCGGTTATTTGTCGTTTTACCCCGTCTTTGTCTTCGTAGTTTCTGTACATAATTTTGCCTTCTATGGCGATTTCTTTTCCTTTGGGAACATAACGCTCAATAATATCAATCACTTTTCCGTATGCCACGAGATTGTGCCATTGCGTTTCTTCCACTTTTTCACCGTTTTGATTAATGTAAAAATCTGATGTAGCCAGACTTACACTTGCTTTTTTTGATCCATTTTCGAAAGTGTGAATTTCTGCATCTTTGCCAGTGCGACCGATAAGTGTCACGCGATTTCTTAAAGACATAATATTAAAATTTTAATTAAACATTAGATTCAAGACGTTAGTTGATTTCTTAAATCTCTGGGACAAAGTTGCAAGAAGAAAAAAATATTAGTCGGTAGAAAAGTATTTAAAATCGTTTGTAGTCGTTTGTAAATGGATAAATAATCTAAAAAATTTTTAAAAGCCTATTAAACACTGGATTTGTTTCCTATTTTTGACTGAAGTTAAATTTTGTTATAATTAAAAAAACTTAACGCAAATGATCTCCAAATCCTATTTTTCAATATTTGCATTTTTAATATTAAGCCTAAACCTAAGTTCTCAAAAGATCAATTCTGATAAAATAGATGCCTACCTCAGCCATATAGAAAAACAAAATCTGGACATAGGTACCGTTTCGATTTTAAAAGATGGAAAAGAAATGTATGCAAAGAATTTTGGTGAAATTAAATCCAACAATGTCCGTTATCAAATAGGTTCTGTCACCAAACTTTTCACAGCAACTTTAGTTTTTAAATTAATTGAAAACCAAAAACTTAGCCTTAATACAAAACTTGAAGAATTTTTCCCGGACATCAAAAATGCCGATAAAATTAGCATTCAGAATTTATTAGAACACAGTAGCGGGCTCAGCAATTACATCAAAAAAGATGGTAAATCGCCATGGCTAGGCAAAGAAAGAACCGACAAAGAATTGCTTGACGAAATCAAAAAACAAGCTATATTGTTCTCACCCAACGACAGCATTTCCTATTCCAACTCAGGATATTATCTTCTTGGAAAAATCATTGAAAAGAAAACGAACAAAAATTTTTCGGAAGTTTTAAAACAAAATATCACCAAAAAACTAAAACTCAAGAATACACATTCTGCAGAAGAAAATCCTCAGAACATCAATCTTTCTCATATTTTTGAAGATGGAAATTGGAAAACCAAAAAGGATTTTTATTTTAAAAACATTACCGCAGTTGGCGATATCTCATCATCTATGAAAGATATCAACAGTTTCATCACCGCCTTATTCAATGCTAAAATCATCAAAACTGAAAGTCTTAAAAAGATGAAACCTATTCTCGGAAAAGAAACTTATGGGCGCGGTTTGATGGCTTTCAAATTCCATAATATTGATTTTTTGGGTCACACGGGCGGAACTTCAGGAACGAGTACAATTTTGATTTATGATGATAAAAACAAAATATCAATCGCCTTATCCATAAATGGAGAAATGTATCCACGCAATGACTTTGCAAATGATTTAATCGATATCATCTACAACAATCGTCTTAATTTACCACAACAATGATTCGGCTAAGAACATTTGAACATCAGGATTTTAAAATATTAAATTCTTGGATTAAAAACCCTCGGTATTAGATGCAATTTGCTGGTGCTGCTCTTAGTTTTCCTTTAACAGAAGAACAATTTTTTGAAGATTTAAAAAATCCAAAACGAAATGCTTTTTCTGTACTCGATGAAGAAAGCAAAAACATTATTGGTCATGCACAAATTTTAGAAAAAGACGCTACTTTTTTGCTTGGCCGTATTTTAATTGGCCCTGAAAACCATCGTGGAAAGGGACTCGGACAAATAATCGTGCAGCAACTACTCGACTTTGGCTATCAACATTTCCCAAATAAATCTGCCGAACTTAATGTGTTTGATTGGAATATTGGCGCTATAAAATGCTACGAAAAAATAGGTTTTAAACTGAATCCAGAAATAAAAAAAGAAGTCCAAATCGGAAATGAAATTTGGACTTCTGTTAATATGATTTTAGATTAAATTTACTTCAAACCCAACATTTGTGGACCTTGTTCGAAAACTATATCAACTGGGATATTATGTGTTTTAAGTTTATCCAGATCCTTTTGCAAATCTGCAGGAATAATTCCTTTTTCGGCATACAACTTTTTGATCCCCTCATAATCGCCATTGCCCTGCAAAGTCAAAACCAGCTCTGAAAGCCCATTCATAGCAGCTTCCATTTTCGGAACATTGACTTTATACTTCCCGTTGCTTAACTTTTCGAAAGCGCCTTTTTCAGCAAAATAATTAAAAGCAATCATATTTGCGGTTCCGTGTGCTGAACTAGCCCCAAATCTTACAGAACGGAAAATTCCTGCTAAAAATGTCACGAAATAATCCTCTTTACTTCCTGACAATTCGCCTTTTTGCAATAACTGATTCACCATGTACAATCCCAAAATATCTGCTTTTCCTTCTTCCAAAGCAGAATTGGCTTCTTTCAAAGCTTCACGTACAGAGCCTTTTCCGTTAACTGTATTTTTAATTCCTAAACCGTGTGCCACTTCATGAAACATCACATTTGAAAAGAATGCATCGAATTTGATATTTTTCTGTTGGCTATCATCAATCAAAGACGTTGCAATAGGAACCAAAATTTTATCAAATTTCGCCTTCATCGCATTTTTTAATTGAAGTCTGCGCGTACCTTTTTCCAATTGTACTTTTTCGTCATTAGGAAGGTTAATGGCAATGGTCTTTCCCGCAGAATTACAATCGCCCGCATAGAAAACCACGTCATAAGCGTTGAGATCCGAGTCTGTACCTGGAACTTCTTTTTTGTATTCGGCTTTTACAGGAAGATTAGTTTGTAGCTCTGGAAGGTATTTTACAAATTTTGCTAACCTGTTACTCCATTCTACATCTTTAACCAAAACATAAGCTTCAAATGATGTTTTGTACCCAAAAAGTTGATCTTCGTAATTTTCGATTGGCCCAATTACTAAATCTAGATTGGAATTTTTCATGTCCATCCACGCCAAATCACTTGGATAATAATTGTCGCTCAACAAGGCTTCTGCGCGAAGTTTAAGATAATTTTTAAGTCCAGAATCTTCAGCTAGATTTGATGCTTCGTTGAGATATTTTGCTACGTCTTGAAGTTTGGTTTTGTATTCTATTGAATACGGAACAGAATAAAGTTGGCCACTGGAATCTCTTTTAATTACAGAATATGGTGATTTTCCGTCCGGAAGAATGGCTTTTTCAAACTCCTCTTTCGTCATATCTGCTGGATAATATTGCGCACCTTCTGGCTTTGCGCCAACGCCTTCTACAAAAGCTTTTTCGTTATTAAGTCTATCCCAAGGTCCGTAATTAATTTCTGCATATTGTTTGGCTTTTCCAGAAAGTTTGGAAAGCAATTTTGTTTTGTCACCATAAGCTTGTTGCCAAAACAAATTGTCCATAATTTTTGCTGCTTTAAACATTAATTTCAAAACTTGTTTTTCCTTAAACGTCAAATGCGAAATATCTGTTGTTAAAGTAACTTTTGCATAATCCTGATAAGGATATACTTGTTGTGCTTTGGTAAGTTTTGTCATCGGTTTTGTGGATTTATTCTTCTGTGCGGGCACAGTTGTTAGAAATCCTGAAACGGCTAACAAGCCTAAAAATATTATTTTTGATTTCATTAGAATTAATTTGTGTAAATTTAGTTATTAATCTTTGGAGTAACTTTATATAATGTTCGAAATTAAAAAGTTGTTTTTACAAATCGGTCAAGTTGTCGCAAAGATTGAACGGAATAATTATTGTTAAAAATAAACTGAATTAATTAATATGCTAAGCTGTCCAGAATGTGGTGAAAAAATCGTTGGAAGGTCTGACAAAAGATTTTGCTCGGATGCTTGTAGAAACACTTACAACAACCGTCAAAACAAAGACAGCTCCAATCTTATGCGAAATATCAATAATGTACTTCGCAAAAACCACCGCATCTTAACAGAGCTAAACACCGACGGAAAAACCAAAATCCAAAAATCCAAATTGGTAACACAAGGTTTCAGTTTCGATTATTTTACACAATTTATTGTTTATAAAAATGCTTCGGAATATCGATTCGTCTACGACCAAGGTTACAAATTTTTAGAAGATGATTGGCTTTTGTTGGTGAAAAACAGTTTATAAATCATGACTTTCATATTTGTAGTAATTTTCGCTATTGCGATTAGCATTTTTCTCTTCATACAACAACCAACTTTCGGAGCAAAAGCTAAGGGAATTCGTTTGGAAAGAATGAAAAAATCTTCGAATTTTAAAAACGGAAAATTCCATAACTTAGAACATACGCCTAACTTAGGACAAGGCTATTCTATGCCGAAAGTAATGTGGGATTTTTTAACAACCAAAACACCCGAAAAATTCCCTATTAAAGATATTCCGTCACAAAAGACTGACCTTAAAACACAAGATCCTAACAATGATTTTTTTGTATGGATGGGGCATTCTTCCTATTTTTTCCAAATTGATAAAACCAAATTTTTGGTAGATCCTGTTCTTAGTGGCAGCGCCTCGCCTATTAATGGAACCACAAAAGCCTTCAGAGGCACCGATATTTATGATGAGAATGATTTTCCCGACATCGATTATTTAATAATTACCCATGACCACTATGATCATTTGGATTATAAAAGCATGAAAAATTTAAAATCAAAAATTAATAAAATCGTTTGTCCACTTGGTGTTGGTGCGCATCTGGAACATTGGGGATTTGAAGATTATCAAATTATCGAACTTGATTGGTATGAAGATTCTGATTTAAAAAATGATTTAAAAATCACCTCCACGCCAGCGCGGCATTTTTCCGGTCGAGGATTTCACAGAAATACAAGTTTGTGGTCATCTTATGTTTTGAAAACCAAAAAACACAACCTATTTTTAGGCGGCGATAGCGGCTATGGACAGCATTTTAAAACAATAAAAGAAAAATATGGTCCTTTCGATTGGGCTATTTTGGAAAATGGGCAATACAATGTCCGTTGGCAATATATCCACACCTTGCCCGAGGAAACCTTGCAAGTTATCGAAGATCTTGGCGCAACAAAAGTTATCCCTGTACATTCTTGCAAATTCGCTTTGGCCATGCATTCTTGGCACGAACCTTTGGATAAAATTTCTGAAAACTCAGCAGGAAAAAACTTTAAAATTTTCACACCGATGATTGGTGAAAAGTTAGATTTTAATAATGACAATCAAAGTTTTTCAAATTGGTGGAAGTCTTAAAATTTTGTTAAAATTGAATTATCTTGGTGGGAATTGAATTCGATATTGATGAAGAAAATTTATACTTTATTATTAGTTTTTTATGCAGTTTTTTCTCTGCGCAACAAAAACTAAACAATCATTTTTTTTATGAAACATCGAAACTAAATTTCTAATAATATTAAATTTGTAAACGATTTCGGCGCGCCCTTTGGGCGCGCCGAAATTGTTTTATATTCAACTAAATAATTACTCAAACAAAGCTTCTTCTACTGGCTTTTCGACAGGATATTTCTCTGTAAAACATCCAAAACAATGATCTGGAGAACCCAAAATTTCTTTCAGATTATCAACCGATAAAAACTCCAAACTATCCACTTCCAGATAATCACGAAGCTCATCTTTAGTCATATTTGCGGAAATCAAATCATCTTTCGTTGGCGTATCGATTCCTAAAAAGCATGGCGCAATAATCGGCGGCGAAACGCTGCGGAAATGAATTTCCTTAACACCTGCTTTTTTCAAAATTTTCACCAATCGTTTAGAAGTTGTTCCGCGCACGATAGAATCGTCAATAATTACCACCCGTTTGTCTTTGATCTCCGAAACAATGGGATTTAATTTAAGATTCACAAAATGCTCGCGCATTTCCTGAGACGGAATAATAAACGAACGTCCAATGTATCTATTTTTAATCAAAACCGGACGAAACGGAATTCCTGAAGCTTTCGCAAAACCAATAGCGGCCGGAACACCAGAATCTGGAACACCGATAACAATATCGGCTTCCACAGGCGCTTGTTCCCAAATTTTAGCACCCGATTTTTCACGCACTTCATGAACATTGATGCCTTCCAACATCGAGTCGGGACGCGCGAAATAAATATACTCGAAAGAGCAGATTCTGTTAATGCAATTTTCCTTTACCAAATAGGATTGCAAACCTTCCTCGTTATCGCTTGTATAAACGATTTCGCCTGGTAAAATATCTCGTACATACTGCGCACCCACGCCGTCTAAGGCACAAGATTCTGAAGCGACAACAAAAGTTTTTTCATCGATTGCTCCCAAAACCAAAGGTCTTATACCATTAAAATCGCGAAAAGCAAAAAACTTATTTCGGGTAACACCAACTACTGAATAGGCACCTTCAATTTTTTCCATTGTCGCTTTTATCGCGCCACGTAGTCCTAGGTCAAGATTTTTTTGGATTAATCTTAAAATAACTTCAGAATCGGATGTTGCACGGAAAACCACACCTTCTTCTTCCAACTCTTTTTTTAGCTGTTTGGCATTGGTCAAATTTCCGTTATGGGCTATGGAAAGAATGATTTGGTCATATTCATTCTTTGCGAAAAAAGGTTGGTAGTTGTATTTTTTCTTATCGCCTGCTGTCGTATATCGTGTGTGTCCAATAACACAATTTCCCATGAAAGTTTCAGGATTTTCTATGGTTTTAAAAACATCTAAAACCAAACCTTCATCTTTTATAGAATACATTTTCCCGTTGTTACCTACTGTAATACCGCAAGCTTCCTGTCCGCGATGTTGCAAAGCAAATAATCCAAATTGTGACAACGAAAAAGTATCCAAATTTTCTTCTGAAACCAATCCAAAAATACCACACTCTTCTTCCATTTTGTCAAAAGGATAAGTGCCAACGTCAGGTTGTTGATGTTTCAGTTCTTCAAATTCGTTATAACGGTTTTGAAACGCGTATTTTGGCAACGAACTATATTCTTGAAATTCTAATTCCATTTTTTTTGATATCTAGATTTTAAGCCATTAATGCTTTTTGTAATCTATCATAAATCTCTTCGTAAGCTTCTGTTACTTCGCCAAGATCTCTACGGAAACGGTCTTTGTCCAATTTTTTCATTGTGTCTTTATCCCAAAGGCGGCATGTATCAGGCGATATTTCGTCTGCTAGAACAATTTTCCCATCCGTTGTTTTTCCCAGTTCAATTTTAAAATCGACCAAAATAATGTTCATCTTATCAAATAAGTCAATCAGAAGTTGGTTGATTTTATCGGTTAATGCATACATTTCTTTAAGTTCATCATAACTTGCAGCGCCTAAAAAAACAGCGTGATGATCGTTAATAAGTGGATCTCCCAACTCATCTTTTTTGTAGCAAATATCAAAAATCGTTACAGGCGATTTAAGACCTTCTTCCACGCCTAGGCGTTGTGCCATACTTCCTGCCACATAATTACGAACAACCATTTCTAGAGGAATAATTTCGACTTTTTTCACATGTTGTTCTATATCGTTAAGTTTCTGGATAAAATGTGTTGGCACGCCGTTTTTTGCTAAATATTCAAAAATAAGCGTCGATATAGCATTGTTAAGTTCTCCTTTTCTCGCAAAAGAGCCACGTTTTTGCGCATTGAAAGCAGTTGCATCGTCTTTATATCTTACAACAACTTCATCAGGATTTTCTGTTGCGAAAACTTGTTTTGCTTTACCTTCGTAAAGCATTTCTTTCTTTTCCATTTATTCTTTTTACTTTTTATTTTAATTTATTTCTATACAAATTTACGGAAATAATTGGTTTAAAATCCAACCAAAATCCCTGTAAGTATGGCTATTCCAAAACTCAGCAAAGTCCCTATCAGCACATATTCTGTCAACTTTCGTTGTTTTGCTTGTGCCAAATCGCTAAATCTAAAAACGGACTTTGCAGCTATCATAAATCCGACACCCTCCCAATGGTTGACAATAATAAAAACAAAAACCATCAAGCGTTCCAAAATTCCAATATATTTTCCGGCGTTTGCTAAAGAGTCGGTCTGTACGGACTCTCGATCTTGCGGATTGGGCGTCCAAATGCTGATTAATAATTTAATGATTATTGACGAAGGTGTTGTTAGAAAAACTGCTGCGGTTAATAGCTTTAGATTAGTTTCATTAAAAATAATTTCCCAATCAATATTCTTTTGAGCGATTAAACTTAATCCTGCAATCACCATTACGTGTAATGCTTGATCAATAAAGAACCATAATCGTTTATTTCCAATTTTTTGTAATTCGAGCTTTGTTAAATCAATCGCAAAATGTGTTATCCCAATAAGCATCGGGATCCACCATAAATCAATATTCCAAAGGAAAACAAAACTTAAAAAAACATGCAACAATACATGCCAATAGAGGTAGGAGCTTTTAAGTTTTTTGTGTTCTTTATCTTTAACCCACGTCGTTGGCTGGAAGATGAAATCTCCGAGTAAATGTGCCAATATGAGTGGTAAAACTATCATTTTTGCTGAGAGAGAAGTTGTCTGTAATAGGCTTCGGTTTCTATTAAGAGATCGTAGTTAGCACGTTTGAGACGTTGGCTAATGGACGATTGCGTGACATTAAGTTGGCGCGCCGCTTCATCTTGATTAAGATTCGGATTGCATAAAAACATTTCGACAATTTCTGCAGACATCACACTCCAACTGTCTAGCGTAAGACTCACCCATTTGAAAATTAAATTGAGTTGCTCATCCAATTCAGGTTTTTCGGAGGCGATGTGGAGGTTGACTTTTTCAGCTTTTATTCTTTCGAGATTGCGGCCTGAATTGACAAAAGCACTGCCGTTACTTTGCGAGACTTTTTCTGCTACAAAATTTTGATCGCCCAAGCCTATGGAAATACGAACATCCAAATCTTGGATTTTTTTGATTCCTGCTTTTATTTTTAGAAATTCCAAGAAAGCATCTTCGGCATTTGGTACCAAATATTGAAATTCGTCGCCTCGATAATTTTCCCATTCTTGCGAAGTTTTGCCTTCGAAAATTTTTTGCAATGCCTGAAACCAGACTTCTGCGCCAAATTTTTGAGAATCAATTATATCACCTGTGATTACCGCTTTCATGTTACAAATATAATAAAAATCGCTAATATTTTAAAATATAATACAAAAAGCTTATAAATTAAAATATTAGCGAAAAAGATTATAATATGTAAATATTAGGTTAAAACCTTATAATATTTATTTATTAGTAGTATTACTTATTTCTTAATAAACTGGTGAACTTGATTATCTAACTTCAAGAAATAAACTCCAGTAGCGAGATCAGAAACATTAACTGCGTTATTTTTCGAATTAAGAACTCCAGTTTTCATCATTCGGCCTGAAGTATCCAAAATTTGGAATTGAGACATTTTTGTATCGGATTTGATGTTCAGAATATCAAAAACTGGGTTTGGATAAATTTGTGGCGCCTTTGCTACGAATTCTTGCGTTGTCAAAACGCCTAAATCTTGACAATAATCAATCGGGTAAGATTGCCATTCGCTCCAAGCAAAAGTCGTGTTCGGTTCTGTAATCGATGCCAATCGGTATAAGGATTTATCCGCATTAGCATTATCCTCGCCCTTTGTACCAATCGCATCAACTGTGAAGTTTTTAAAATTTAGTTCCACATAATTTTTACCTGTAAATTGCAAAGCTGGCGCAGCAGATTGGATTTTTGCATTGGATGTTGTATAACACGACAAATTTGCATTTGGATTAATCGCTACAAAACTTTGTCCATGTGGCACAACACCTTCTAACTCCAAAGCTTCTGCGAAATAATAAACACTTCCTTTCATCTGAATTCCCAACCGATAGCCTTGCAAATCAACCTCATGACCTGTTAAATTGGTAATTTCCAAAGCACGATTATTTCCTGATCCTTCAATATATTTTGAAATAAACAAATCTTTAGAATAAACATCAGAATCCAAAGTGGTTACAGACAACGTATTGCTTTGTGCACTTTTAAGATAGGCATTATCGTAAGCAATAATATGATAAGTGTAAGTTGTGGAGGGCGATAATCTGTCAATCGTAAAATTGGTAGATTTTGTTTTTGCAATTAGAGTTCCGTTTTGATAAATTTCGTACCCAATAACATCGGCGTCGGGACTTGCCTGCCATTGCAAACTCGTGAAATAGGCCGAATTTTTAGTAACAGACAAAGCCGAAATTGCTTGTGGCGCGACATTATCCGAAGTTTGATTCCAAATAGAATCAACCCATTCTGGATGATCGACAAATGGATTTCTATTCTTCTGAATAGTGTACACATAATTATTGCGATCGATTTCTCGTTGTGAGACTGGATCCAGATTATGCCAACTAATCAACATGTCGATATACCATTTTTCGTAAGCACGCTCTTCCGTACCATCCATCGGATTTCGATCTTTAGAAGGCGTCGCATTCGAACTATAATTAAACGTTCCTAATTTCCCTTCGTAACGCACGGCATAATAAAGAAGCATTCTCGCAACATCACCTTTGAATTCATCAATAGGTTCGTAGGCACGTTCTCCGTAAGTAGAATTTGGGATTGCATTCGTACCTTGTTTAGAACCATTTGTAAAAGTATAACTCGCGTTGCCAACAATTCCGTAGGGATAATTGCTTCTCAATTGATTGATTCTGGCATCTGTAGGAATTACAAAAAATAAATCCGAATACATTGGGTAATTGCTATTAAACGTACTTTGCGGCATGCCATGTTCGCGGTTCCAACCTTGGGCTTCTTGCGAAGCAGTTCCAATCATTTGACTAAAATTATACTCGTAGGCATCTTGCCCATCTGGAATTTCAGAATAAATATCCAAAAGGCTTCCATTATTTTCATAATAACGATCGACATCGGTTATCGCGTAAAAATTGGGAAGATCACCGTAGTTCCAGCTAATTGGTTTGTTAGAAATTATATCGTGTAATTTTGATTTTAATTGATATCCTGAAAGATTTTCTGTACCAAAATAATAAGTTTCCATTTGACCAAAAATTAAACTTGGTAGAATCAATAATCCAAAATAGAGGTTTTTCATACTTAAAATTAAAAGGGTATAAAGATAATTAATTATCTGCTATCTGTTCGAAACAATATATAAACATCACATTAAAAATTAATAACCTAATAATCAAAAGACTAAACAAAACAACATTCAATGAATTAAAAGAAAAATTTTGACTCGATTCTAAATTGGATTATATTTGGAAAACAATAATTTAATATGGACAACTTAAAAATGGTCGCTGAGACCGCAAGAGATTTCGCAGAAAAAAATATCCGCCCGAATATTATGGAATGGGACGAAAGTCAAACATTTCCTGTAGAACTTTTCCACCAATTAGGAGAAATGGGTTTTATGGGCATTGTAATTCCTGAACAATATGGAGGTTCTGGCCTTGGCTACCACGAATATGTAGCGATATTGGATGAGATTTCTCAAGTTGACCCATCTATTGGACTATCTGTTGCTGCACACAATTCACTTTGTACCAACCACATCTACGAATTCGGGAACGAAGAACAGCGTATGAAATGGCTTCCACAACTAGCTTCTGGTAAAGTAATCGGAGCTTGGGGACTTACTGAGCACAACACAGGATCAGACTCTGGAGGCATGTCAACAACAGCTGTTAAAGATGGTGACGAGTGGATCATTAGCGGGGCAAAAAACTTTATTACGCACGCTATTTCTGGCGATATCGCAGTGGTAATGACAAGAACAGGAGAAAAAGGTGCCAAAAATAATTCAACAGCTTTTGTTTTAGAAAAAGGAATGCCTGGTTTTACGTCTGGTAAAAAAGAAAATAAATTAGGAATGAGAGCTTCAGAAACGGCGGAACTCATTTTCGATAACGTAAGAGTTCCTGATTCTCACAGATTAGGCGAAGTTGGAGAAGGTTTCAAACAAGCTATGAAAATTTTGGATGGCGGTAGAATTTCTATTGCTGCACTTAGTTTAGGCACTGCAAGAGGCGCTTACAAAGCGGCTTTGAAATATGCTAAAGAAAGACATCAGTTTGGGAATCCGATTTCAAGTTTCCAGGCCATTAACTTCATGCTAGCGGACATGGCAACAGAAATCGATGCTGCAGAATTATTAATCCAAAGAGCATCAAGTCTTAAAATGGCAAAACAGCCAATGACCAAAGAAGGTGCGATGGCAAAACTTTATGCTTCCGAAGCTTGTGTAAGAATTTCTAACAACGCGGTACAAATCTTTGGAGGTTATGGTTATACCAAAGATTTCCCAGCAGAAAAATTCTATAGAGATTCAAAACTTTGTACAATCGGCGAAGGAACTTCAGAAATCCAGAGATTGGTCATCGGAAGAGCTATCACAAAATAAATTTTAAAAAAATTTAGAATTTAATAAAATAAAGATCGGAACTCTGTTTCGGTCTTTTTCTTTATAAAAGTTTTAGTCATTAATCATTATATTTGCTTTAAAATAAAAATCTAAATGGACAAAATAGACAGCCTTAACCAAGTTGGCGAATTTCATAAAACCTTCAAAGCCCCAATTCTTGACACCCCACAAATCCCTTCCAAAGAACGCTGCGATTTAAGAGTGAGTCTTTTACAAGAAGAACTTAACGAATTAAAACAAGCCATTGCTGATAATGATTTGGTGGAAATTGCCGATGCTCTTTGCGATTTACAATACGTTCTTTCTGGTGCGGTTTTAGAGTTTGGTATGGGTGAGAAATTTGTAGAACTTTTCAACGAAGTACAACGTTCTAATATGTCCAAAGCTTGCGCGAATGAAGAAGAAGCACAAGAAACTGTAAAAAATTATCAAGATAAAAACGTTGATGTTTTTTATGAAAAATCTGGTGAAAAATATAATGTTTACAGAAAAGAGGATAACAAAGTTCTCAAAAGTATCAACTATTCTCCAGCAGACCTTAAATCTATTCTTTCTTAAAACACAACATAATGAAACAAAAATTAACGCGAATTTTAACAATCGGAATACTGACTATGAGTTTACAAAGTTGTTTTGCACAAAAAGTGGTGGTGAACCGCGAAGTAGATACACAGACCGATGGCAAAATGTTGTTGGGAGAACAGACTTTGGATCAATTTAAAAAAGAACCATTTTCGGATTGGTACACCAAAGAATATAACGACTACAAAATCCACGAAGAAAGTTTGAAACAACTCAAAAAAGAAAAAATTTCAGGTTATTCTTTTGTCGTTTTTTTGGGAACTTGGTGCGAAGATAGCCATCGCGAATTTCCTCGTTTTATGAAAATAATGAATGAAGCGGGCGTTAACCAAAACAAAATTCAAATTATCGCTGTTAACCGAAAAAAAGAAGCACCCAACGGTGAAGAAGGACTTTTTAACATCCAAAGAGTTCCGACTTTTATTATAAAAAAATATGGACAGGAAGTTGGCAGAATTATTGAATATCCTGAATCTGGATTCTTAGAAAAAGATCTCCTTAACGTTCTTAAAAACAAAGATCAAACTAAAATACAGCCTGAGGTTAATGAAAAACATTAATGCAATATTATCTTTTGTGGTTGGAATTCTTCTGACCATTTTTTGTCTATTAGCGTGGAAAGGTTGCCACAAAGAAGAAGCTGCAGTTATTAATAAAGACTATTATCTGCTGACCAACCAAATCTCCAAAATGAACAAAATGGTCGTTATGGAGCAGGACTTCTCAAGCTTCCAGACGCATAAGAGCAAAGCTTTTTCCATAGGTGGCTACGATGTATTACCAAAAGAAATGGTACTTTACACCACAGCGAAAGCGCAAGTAACTTATGATCTGAAGAAGATGAAAGTGGATGTTGACACAGTTAATAAAAAATTGGTGATTGATGCACTTCCGCAAGCCGAGATTAAGGTTTTCCCTGATGTTAAAATTCATTTTATGGATGACTATGCCATCAACAGATTTAGTCAAGCCGACATCAACGGCATTATGGAATCTGCAAAGAAAAACATGGAGAAAAATATCGATTATACCAAGTTACAAAACGAAGGTAAAAAGCAACTTATCGATAACCTTAACGAAATATTTATCCTTGCAAAAGCACTGAACTATAAAATTGAAGACCGAACCAATACGATTAATCTTCAGAATTTATAACGAAAATATTAAAAATAAACGCGCCTCAAAATAAAATTTTGAGGCGCGTTTTGTATCTATTATTTTAAACGATTTCACAGGTTAGGCCACGTTCGGATAGCATTTGGTTCATTGGTTTTAACAAATCCAAATCGCCTGTTTTCACCGTACATTTGCCTTTATAATGAACAAGTACGGTGCATTGTTCTGCTTGTTCGAAGCTATGTTTACAAATCTCTATTAGACATTCGATGACAAAATCGAACGTGTTAACATCGTCGTTGTACAAAACGAGTTTGTAAACTTCGTCTTCTTTTTCTAGGACCAAAACATCTTCTTCGTGCTGACGTTGCGGTTTGTCAAAAGAATCGTGATTAAAAATTTTCATGGATTTTAAAAATTAAAATTTTTGAAATTTTGGATTAAGCTTCCACATCAAAATCGGGTTCGTGCGGTGTGTAAACCAATTCCACAACTTCCACACTTTTGTTTTGCATTTTCAGAATTTTGATGTGATAATCATTACAATCAAACTCTTGGTTTTCTTCTGGAATATCTTCCAATTCTTTAAGGATAAAACCTGCCAACGTATTATACTCTGACTCGTCGGACAATTGGAAACCTTTTGGTAAAAACTCATTAATCTCTTCCAAAGGTTGCGTTGCCTGTACCCAATAGACATTTTGAGCCACTTCGTCAACAATTTTTTCTTCTTCGTCCTCTTCGTCTTGGATTTCGCCCACCAATTCTTCCAGAATATCTTCTAATGTGATAATACCTTCCGTACCGCCAAACTCATCAATAACAACGGCTAAATGTTGTTTTTTCTGTTGGAAAATTTTCAAAAGATCAGAAATCTTTTTACTGCCAACTACAAAATAAGCTTCACGCATCAAGCGTTTAAGATCCTCATGTGACAACTCGCCTTTACTCCTGATATATTCTCTAATAATTTCTTTGGTATAGAAAATACCAATAATATTATCGATAGATCCTTCATAAACCGGAATACGCGAATAACCACTATCCATCAATTGATTGATAATTTCTTCGCGATCATCTTCTATATCTACAGACACAATGTTCTGCCTCGGAATCATAATTTGTTTTGCATTGTGATCGGTAAAATCAAAAGCATTTTTTATGATTTCATAATTCTCTTCCTGAATTTCTCCATTATCAGCACTTTGCTTTACCAACAATTGTAATTCCTCGGTAGAGTGAATATCTTGATCAGAAACAGGATTAATATTTATCAATCGTAAGAAATTATTTGACAATGAATTCATTAACCAAATAAATGGTTTGAAAATATTATAAAACAAACGAAGCGGCGTTGCGATAAAAAATGTTGTCGGCTCTGACTTACGAATCGCAATCGACTTTGGAACCAATTCTCCAAAAACTATGTGCATTATCGTAATTAACATAAAACTACAAACCACCGAAATTGTGGTAATCGTCGTCTGAGAAATTGCAAAATTAAAATAATGAAACAGATCTTCGATAATATGATGCAACGCGCTCTCTCCTACCCAACCTAGAGCTAGGGAAGCTAGCGTAATTCCTAACTGTGTTGCAGAAAGATATTCATCAAGATGTTTGATGATATGTTCGGCTTGCTTTGCCATTTTGTTACCTTCAGCAGCTTTTAGCTGGATTTGTGAGTAACGTACTTTAACGATTGAAAATTCTGCGGCTACGAAGAAACCATTGAGAAGCACTAACAGAAGTGCTATAAGAAGTTTGACTAAACTATCGGGGTCCATTTAATTATTAAAGATAAATATAATTGCTACAAAGATATAGAAAAATAAATAAGTCTTATTCTAATTACATTTTATAATTAAAAGATAAAAAAACCTTGTGTCTTTATTATAAAACATGGTCGATGAAAAGTATCGACCATGTACTTTATCCATGTAATAATTTTTTATTTATTCTTCTCCAAAACCTGTATACGTTTCTCTAATTAATTAACAACAGATTGTTGCTCTTGAATTGCCTTTACTAAGATTGGGATCAACTCGGCATATTTAACACCGTAACTGTCAGAATATTCGTTAACTAATTTACCAGTTTCTTTATCTAAAGGAGTATCTTGATGAACAACTAAATCGGGAATTATTTTTATTAAATCTTGTGCCGAAAACCCATAGTTAAAACCAGTTTTCCTAACTTAGACGCTGTACTCTTCCAATTATAAGAAATTGGTTTTAATTTTAAAACAGCTTCTAAACCTTGCGACAAAGGCTTAATATTAGTTTTGAAACGTTCATCCGAAGTTGGTATCACCTCATTCATCCGATCACATTAGTTGGCCTAAATGTATTAGATGAACCATCCATTAACATTTTGGAATTAACATTTTGGAATTAGCTTTTGTAAAATTTGTTGTTGCAGAAGATGCATATAGAAAGCTTAAATAAGTTCCTCCACTTGCAATAGCATTGTAAGGAAGATTTGGATTGTTTGCAAGTCCAATTGCTGTCCAACCATTATGATTACAAATATTAATAATATCATTGTAACTAGACTTTATTGAAAGATTGGTAGATGGCGTAGCGGTTCCTATACCTACATTTCCGTTAGGATCGATTGTTAGTTTTGGTTCATCCTTTATGGTTAAGTGTGTACTACAGGTTGTATTTCCTGCTCCTGTTCCAAAATCGACATCTTCATTATTCCCTGCATAACTCCCGAGGTAGCCTCTATAAAGATTGTTTTCATAAATACCCCACCAAATACTATTATTAGATTTTGAGCGTAGTCCTAATCCATTATCTGATGTCGCTTGTACGCTCTTTGCAAATTGCGCATAAGGAACACTCAACAATTGCGATGTAGAAGTCAAAGAATAATTGGCACCTCCTGTGGGCTCGATTTCTGTTTTCACAAAATAAGGACCTGCTGACCAATCAATTCCTGAAAAAGCACCTGTAACTTGTGTCCCAGAACCTATATTAAAAGATAACAATCCATTAGCATTGGTGGTTGGATTTGGCGAAAATGTTTCTTTGTAAACTTCTGTTCCTGCTGCTGATGTTATTAATATACTAACTCTAACACCAACATTCTGGTTGGCAACCAGTGCATTCCTTGCATTTCTAACTACATCTTGATAGCTCATTAGTTCTGGTGACTGCGCATTTAGTTTTTGTACAAAAAAGAATGTACCAATCACTAGTATGAATTTTAAATAAAAAATAGTTTTTTTCATGTTAAATGATTTTAGTTTTTAATAATTCTATGCAATTAATTATTGCTTTCTAAAATAGCTCCGCCAACTTCATTTTTATTGTATATTTCCTCTTTTTTTTCTGAGACTATATTAGAAGGTTTATTTACTTTCAACTCATTTTCATTTTTAGGTCTCGTTAGGTCATCTATACTTTGCGAAGCTGATTTGCCCATTTCAATAGGATAAAGATATTTACCTTTAAACTCTGGTTCTTTCTCAACCTCGGGAACTACACGATGGACTTTTGCATAAGCATCATTTCTAATCCCAGTAACTTGCCAACTTACTTTTACACTTGGCTTATCGGTTCTTATTTGAAAGCTATTATCTTTAATTTCGTTTGAAATAATAGCATTTGCGAATGTTCCGATAACTGTTAATTGGTATCTGAAGTCTTTATTTAGAGCATTAAAATACTCTGGTAATTTTACGTTAGCATAACCATTTTGATCAGTCGTTATATTACCATTATAGACGTTCATCATATCTGGACTTTCTACGAAACTGTGGTACAAATATTTATTAGCTGGATCTAATGGGTGATCAATTTTGAAAGTTCCACTGGCTTTAGATAAAGACCCTGTTACTTGTACATTTCCAGAAAAGTATCCAGCATAATTGGTGGCAGCCCCAGAAGCAAAACCATACACTCCATAACGAGTATTAGGTACTGTTGCACCTCCCACTGTTTGTGAGACCCCATAAATACCATAAGTGTTACCAATACCTGTTGTTGCTGCAAAAGCTGAATTTTTATTATAACCAACGACTCCAATCCCGCCAACAGAAGCTCCCATTACACCTGCAGTATTTGCAGAGCCATAAACTCCCAAATCTTGATTTCCTACTCCAAATATGGTATTCGAATCTTTGTTATCTACACCATTATATCCTGTACCTTGCACTCCCACTCCATAATTAGAGCTATTATAATATCCGAAAACTCCTCCACTTAAAGCTCCTGGAACAGTATATGAATATCCTGTAATTGCAGGACTATTATCAATTGCAGGAACTGGTGTTGCGGGTTGCATTACTACTAATCTTCCTGTAGGATTGCTTGTCCCAATACCAGAAGCTCCACTTGATACAATAATACCACGTCCTGTTGTGCCTCCATCAAAATATCCTGCAACGCCAGCACCAGTTGCAACTCCCCAAATACCACTACCTGTTCCTGTAGAAACCCCCACTGTTCCTCCTAAAGTTCCTGTAGATAATCCATAAACACCATTATGAGAACCACTAACCCCAATTACTCCAATTCCTGATGTAGATTCTCCATAGATAGATCCTGCAGTTGCAATACTTGTGGGTGGAGTGCCAATTAAGGTTCCACGAATTGTATTACCAATAGCACCTGCATTAACATGAAGTTTTATATTAGGACTTAGGCTTCCCGTATTAATTCCCATCGATGTACCATCGTCTGACAACTGAGAATTTCCTAAAGTATTAGCTGAGGTGAATTTTGATAGCAGATTACTAGTCCCTGCAACTCCTACAACGGATTGTGCTGTTTTTGCATTTAATGCATAAGGGACACTTAATAATTGTGTTGTAGAAGTCAGAGAATAACTTGTGCCTCCTTCGGGATCGATTTCTGTTTTTATAAAATAAGGACCTGTTGACCAATCAATTCCCGCAATAGTTCCTGCAACTGGTGTTCCCGAACCTATATTAAAAGACAACAGTCCATTAGCATTGGTCATTGGATTGGGAGAAAATGTTTCTTTATAGACTTCTGTGCCTGCTGGAGAGGTTTTCACAATGGTCACTTTAACACCAACATTTTGGTTAGCAACCAGTGCATTACTTGCATTTCTAACGACGGCTTGGTAACTCATTAGTTCAGGTGCTTGTGCAGTTAGTTTCTGTACAAAAAAGAATGCACTTAACACTAACATTGATTTTAAATAAAATTTAATTTTTTTCATGATATAAAATTTTAGTTTTTAATAATTCTAAATGATTTCAATATTTGGTTATCACTGAAAACTTGGAGAATATACATTCCTGAGCTTTCTATTTGCAAATCAATTTGACTCTCTTGACTAGAAATATTTGCAGATCTTACGAGCCTTCCAGAGGCGTCAAACAAATTATACTTGGATTTGTTTTTAGAATAATTAGGATAACTTAGGTACAACATTGAAGCTGTTGGATTTGGAAAAACTTTCATTTCCAAATTAATTGAAGGTTGATTATCGACTCCCAAAGTAGAAATTTCGAATGCCTGATGTACACCTTCGGACAAGGAGTGATTGGAACTAAAGAACGTATTGGTAAACGTCTGTCCAATAGAATAAGAAATATTCCCAGTCGCACTTGAGGCATTGCCTCCCGAAGTATTAACTGATTGTTGTGAAAATCCTTTTAGAGAGAACACTGCAACAATTGCTAATATTAATTGTTTAATTTTCATGTCCGTTTTTTTTGATTGATGAAGTATATTTTAAATCAAAATGCTATCAATTATTTTGATTTTGAAAACATGCTAGGAATAATCCAAAATGTCTGAAGAAAAATCTATTTTATATTCTCTTATTGACTTTTGTAGCATTTTCTAGTGTAATTTTAAGATTAAGAGTACCGTTGATGATTGGATTTTTTAGTTTTGATTAACTCGTTGTATATTTTAACTTTTTGTATTTCATAAATAAGTGTAACGCCTTTGTTTATACTTATTTTCAATATGGTACTGAATAAATCTTGTCTTGCTTTGCGTTTAAATTATCGCAATGGTAAACAAAGTTTTGTTCAAAAAAAGTCCTTTTAAAGTTAAACAACGGCTTTCGTTTTTATATAAGTTATACTAAAGTAATTAAATACTGTTGATTATCAGCTACTTTTACTTTACTTCAAAATGCACACGGGGTTTTGATTATTATTTTTCAGTATTCATAATCTAAGGTATTCTAATGTAATGAGCACCAATTTTTACAAATTCTGTTATGTTAGTTTAGTAAATTGTGGAAGTGTTAAAATCGCCATTATTGCAGATTGGATAATTTATCCCTTGTAAAATAATTGAAATTCCTGCAGTCGTTTTTCAAAACTTTACCTTCTACTTTAAGGTAATGCGCAGTAGTCAAACCATAGATAAGTATAGCTACGAATAATGTAATTTTTGACTTCATAATTAATGTTTTGTTTTTGTTGTTATTTAATACTCCAAAATTCCACAATATTTTAATATACAATTAATTACAATTTTTGAATGGTGAATATGAATTGTTGAATGGTGGAATTATGTTCACAAAAAGTCGTTTTACAACATTGATATACCATAGAATCAAAATTATTTGTAAAATACTATTAATCTCAGTATTATTCTTCAATTCACATAATAGAATACATAACAAAAAAGAGGCTGTCTCAAAAGTGTCATTTCGTATAAAGTAAAGCGAAAATGAGAAACCGAAGCTTCAGCGAGACTAAATTTAAAATACTGATTATTAAAGACCTTCCTTCTGTTGACACAAGGCTCTAGCCGAACTGAACGAGGTTAAATGACAAAATCTAATGATTTTTTACTTTTGAGACAACCTCTTATAGATAGGTTTTTAGTCTGTCTGTTGGAATATAATGCTTAGGTCACCTCCATAATAGGTATTGGAGTTGTTTACTGGATAAGTCTGTTCCGTAACGGTTGATCCAGCGAAACTATATCCAGTAATACTAATATTACCAACATTCACTGGATATATGATGCCTGTGTCATCACTTTTTTTTCTGTGATACCAATCGTTACCATTATAGGAGATTAAATATTCTATAGTGGGATCTACTGAAAATGGTTCTATAGTTTGTTTTATTTCTGTATTGGCGACAACATTAGGGATTGTTATAGTTTTCAAAGGGGATTTTGTAGAAGCGTTCCACAGGGTCACTCGCACATTGGTTGCATTAGCTGGTATTTTGTAGCTAACTGCATTTATTTGGCCTTTTACGAGTGGTCTAAAACGATATCCAAATTCGTAATTAACATTGAAGTTTACATAATCGAGTGTCTTCTGAGAGAATCCAGAATTTTGTAAAAAACCTGTTAGAGGATTCTCTTCAAGATAGATTTTAGGATCTGGTGTATCGTCATCTTTTCTACAACCTACGAGAGAAAATAATGCTAACAAGATTAATAATGCTTTTGATTTCATAATTAATGTATTCTTTGATTTTTAATTAGTCAAATTTCTACATTAGTTATAAAAATCCTTTACGGAAATTGTCCTATGGTGGATTTGAGTTGTTGAATGGTGAAAAAGTAATCACAAATCTCTTATTAAATCTTTTGGAAAAGACTAAGAAACTCTGCTTTTTTGTTGCGACTTATGTTGACATATTTGCCATCATGCATTACGATTTCGCCACCATCACCACGAATGTATTGTTTAACAAATTTTAGACTTATCATATAAGATTTATGTGCGCGAAAAAAGAAAGAATGGTCTGACAATACTTCTTCAAACATGGATATACCTTTGCTGATAAGATATTTGGTCTGATCTTTCATGACAATATTAGAATAAGATCCGCTGGCTTCTACATACATAATATCTTCAATCATTACGAACAAAAGCCCTTCTTGTACGGATAAAGCTAAACGATCTTGGATTTTATCTTTACTAAATTTGTAAACATTACTCAATTGCTCCTTTGACGCTTGTATTTGATCTTGACGAAATTTCACAATAACATCTTCGACGTCCTCATAAGAAATAGGTTTCTGAAGATAATCCAAGGCATTCATTTTAAGAGCTTTTATCGCATATTGGTCATATGCAGTAGTAAAAACAAATTTAAAATCAAAACTCTCAAACTGCTCCAAAACTTCAAATCCAGAAAGATTAGGCATCTCAATATCTATAAAGACAATATCTGGTTTCAGACGATCTATTATAGATTTTGCTTCTCGACTATCTTGTAAAACCGCCAATATTTCTACATCCTCTATTTGTTTCAAAATATGTTCTAAAGTGATAAGGCAATGTCGCTCATCATCTAGAATTATTGTTTTAATCATGGTTATTAACTATTTTGATTACTACTTTCGTTCCCCGACCATTATGTTCGTCATCATAGAAGTCTATTATCTCAACCCAATTTTTCTTATTTATTCCTAAAATTCGTTCTTTAGTAATATCCAAACCGTAAGATTTATGCGCTGAAGATTTTCGGATCTCCGACGCTTTTTCACGCCCAACGCCATCATCCTCGATCTCTATAACAATTATATCACAATGTTCTCTGTTGATTTTAATATCGATATGACCGTTTCCATTTTTGTTATTAATACCATGCCAAATCGCATTTTCCAAGAAAGGTTGCAAAATAAGTGGCGGAATATACACAGCTTCTGGATCGGCATCTTCGGACATTAATATTTGATAGTCAAATTTATAATCCATACGTACGGCTTCTAGATCCAGATACAATTGGGTCGTATCCAATTCTTCTTTAAGACTTATAACTTCTTTTTGAGAATTGTCCAGTATTTTTCGCATAAGCTTTGAAAAGGCTGTTAAATATTTGCTAGCTTCTTTGTCTTTATTCTGAATGATAAAACTATTAATCGAATTAAGCGAATTGAACATAAAATGAGGATTCATTTGTGATCGCAACATTTTGTTTTCATTTTCTTTGGCTTGTTTTTTTAGAATGCCTTTTTGTTTTTCTTGTCTTACTAAAAAATAGGTGAATCTAAAGGTCAAAAATGCAACCAACAAAAGACTTAGCATCCAAAACCACCAAGTTTTGTAAAAAGGTGGTACAATTTCAAATTTAATTTTTAGAGTTCTCGGTTGTATGTTTCCTAGATTATCGCCCACTTGGATTTCTATGAAGTAATCACCAGAAACAGGTTTTATCAAACTAATTTTTGGTTCATTGCCTAGATAAATCCAAATATCATTATTAATACGATAACGATAGATGAGCTTATCTTTATCAGCAAAGTTGAGTGCAGAAAAATTAAAATCTAATTGATTGATTTTCTTTTCTTTAAAACTCAAAATAAGATCATCAGTATCGGTAAGATTCTCGTTATTAACTTTTATACTCGTTAGTTTGAGAACGTTTATTAATTCTGTTTTAAGAATATTTTTAAGATTAATTTTCTGGACATGGTAATCTGTTGAAAAGTAAAGCCAATCGTCTTTTGTTAAATAAAAGGCTTGTGTTATATTGTTAGAAGCCAAGCCATCAATCTTTGAAAGTCGCGTAGTTTTATCCGTTTTAAGATTGAATTGATACAAACCTTCGCCAGACCCGAACCAAATATTTCCTCTGGAATCTTGTGCAATGCCTTGTATATTATCATTCTCGATTTTAAACTCACGGGTATTCATAGATTTCACAATCTCACATTTGGGGTTAACGACATTCCATCCACCATAGGAAGAAAAAATAACATCTCCATTTTGTAAAAAAGCGGCACGGTTGTAGTAATCCGCAACAAACCTATCTTGATTGCTTCCAAGCTTTGTAATTTGTTTAAAAGCACGCAAATTTTTATCAAAATAAGAAATACCAAAGTCTTGCGGCATCCAACTCGCTAACCACATTTTATCGGATGTTGCAATTAAATCATTAAATAAATTAGTGCTAAAAAAACTTGCTGTATTGTTAATATAATTACTTAATTCTTGAAAAGTTTTCAAATCATAAACCCAAATGGGACCGGCATCTGGAAGTACCCAAATTTTGGAATCCCAAACTTTCGCTAACTTTGGTTTGTAACTACTAGTCGATATAATTTTTTCAAAAGCAGCATCATTATTGATATTTTTTCTGAAAATCCCAATGTCTGTCGCAACATATAAAAATTGATTGTGAATAGATAACCTCTCTGGAACTCCAGAAATTGGAAAAGCATTAATTTTAAAATCTTTATCCTGACGGTAGATGAGTTGCTGTTTATCTGCAAACCAAACTTGTCCTAGACCATCTTCAACAATGTCAGAAATTATTTGAGGATCAGGTTTGTTAAGTTTAATTGATTGTATTTTATTCTGAGTTTTCGACACTTTCAGCAAACCATTATTGGTGGAAACCCAAAAAATTTTGGTATCCTCATCATAAGAAACATGATTTATAAACTCTAAACCATTGAAGATAATCTCAATATTTTTAGAATGAATATTGTATAGATAAATTTTATTTTCATCATATAAAGCCAACACGTTATTGGAAACTTTTTGTTGAACAAATTTTGCAGTCGCTGTCAAAAATATTTGTTTATGAGTAGAATCCTGCCCATTCCATTTTCCCAGCCAAGCTTCTTTCGAAATTACAAAAACATCCCCTCCTACTTGTATTCCACTATTTATGGATTCACGCTTTATTAACGAAAGCTTATCTGTCGCTTTATTCCACTCATAAACTCCAAAATTTGAAAACATTAATAATCCATTCTTACTAGGAATAAACTGAAAATTATATTTAAGCTTCTTATTATTTTTATCTATAAGAAAGCTCTTTTGTGTGTTAGACTTTAAATCTAAATACTTAACATAATTGAAATCGGTCGACCAAAGTTTAAAATCATTAGCTAAATAAAGATTTTTGAAATGATCATTATTGGGATTGCTATCTGTAAAATTGACAGGAATTAAAGTTTTAACTTTTGAATGAATATTATCAAATCTAAGAAGTCCTTTTCCGTTTTCTTCTAAAAAAATAGTCTTGTTATTAGCGGTCACGCTGCTTACATTTGACGAAATTTCTTTATGTGGAACAAATACATAACCATCATATAATGAGATACCTTTTTGTGTAAATATATATATAAAATTATCTTTCTTGAATGTTCCAAACACAACATCTGAGGTCAATCCATCAGTATATTGTATGACCTCTGTCCTATAGCTAGACTGAGAAAATACGAAGAAAGGAAGCAAGAAAAAAAGCAATCTTGTAATCACCTGTCGTGTTATTAGTTTTCGTAAGAAAAAATAAGCATTTTTTCTTAATATCTTTGGCACCAACAAATATCAACATTTGAAAGAAAAAATTAGCCAAAAATTGACGAACTGCGACATTGACTTGTTGAATGGTCTCCAAACTAAAACAAAAACGCATCGAAGAATCATCTTCGATGCGTTTTACCAAACTAACTATTAACTTTAATTAACTATTTTTAAGCGCCTCTGCTCCAGAAACGATCTCAAGAATTTCGTTTGTAATGGCAGCCTGACGGGCTTTATTGTAGAAAATAACCAAGTCATTTTTAAGCTCTTGTGCATTATCTGTTGCTTTGTGCATCGCCGTCATACGGGCACCATGCTCAGAAGCTACAGAATCCAAAATACCTTTGTAAACTTGTGTTTTGATTGACTTTGGAATAAGCGTTTTTAAAATCGCATCTCTACCAGGTTCAAAAACATAATCAACATTGATTTCTTCAGTTTTTTCTGGCATCGCAATCGGAAGGACTTGTTCTGTTACAACCTCTTGAGTTGCTGCATTTATGAATTTGTTATAGATTAAATAGACTTTGTCAAATTTCTCCAACTTATACTCATCCATAATTTTTTGAGTCATTTTAGCAACATTCTCAAAAGAAAGATTATCAAATAAGTTACTGTGATTTTCGAACACAGTCTTGTTTCTTCTTACCGCATCATATACTTTTTTACCAACCGTAACAATCTCGATATTTTGAGAAGAATTAGCAGCAAGTTGATGATTCAGCTCTTTGATAACTGAAGAGTTGAAAGCGCCTGCCAGACCTCTGTTAGAAGTTACAACAATGTAAAGAACATTCTTTACCTCACGTTGTATTGCGTATTCTGACACGTTTTCGGAGTCAGAACTAGAGCTAACGTTTTCAATAATTTCTTGAAGCTTTTCAGAGTAAGGTCTTAGCATAACGATAGCGTCTTGTGCTTTCTTTAGTTTCGCCGCGGAAACCATTTTCATAGCACTTGTAATCTGCATCGTAGATGATATAGATGAAATCCTACCTCTAATTTCTTTTAAGTTTGCCATAATAGATTTTAGTTGTTGGTTGTCGGTTGTTGGTTGTTAGTTATAGAAATCTCCATCAACTATCAACCAATAACCATCAACTAATTTTAGTTATATTTTGCAGCTAAGTCTTGTGCAACTTGTTTTAACACACCAGTGATAGAATCATCGATTTTACCAGCTTTCAAAGAAGCCATAACTTCTGGGTGTTTATTTTTAAGGAATTCTATATATTCTACAGTGAATTCTTTAACTTTTTTAACAGGAATATTTTTTAGCAAGTTTTCAGTACCTGCGTAGATCATCGCAATTTGATTTTCTACTGGTAATGGCGAGTTAACTGGTTGCTTAAGAAGTTCTACGTTTCTTTCACCCTTTCCGATAACAGCCAATGTAGCTGCATCTAAGTCAGATCCGAATTTAGCAAATGCTTCTAGCTCTTTGTACTGCGCTTGGTCAAGCTTCAATGTACCAGATACTTTTTTCATTGCTTTGATCTGTGCGTTACCACCAACACGAGATACAGAGATACCTACGTTGATCGCTGGACGAACACCAGAGTTGAACAAGTCAGACTCCAAGAAAATCTGTCCATCTGTAATCGAAATTACGTTAGTTGGGATGTATGCAGATACGTCTCCGGCCTGAGTCTCAATAATTGGAAGTGCTGTTAAAGATCCACCACCTTTTACGATAGGTTTAAGAGATTCTGGCAAGTCATTCATTTGCTTAGCTATGTTATCATCAGCAATAACTTTAGCTGCTCTTTCTAACAATCTTGAGTGAAGGTAGAAAACGTCACCTGGATAAGCTTCACGTCCTGGTGGTCTTCTTAATAACAAAGACAACTCACGGTAAGCAACAGCTTGTTTCGATAAATCATCATAAACGATTAACGCTGGGCGACCAGTGTCACGGAAGTATTCTCCGATAGCAGCTCCAGCCATTGCAGAATACACCTGCATAGGAACTGGGTCTGATGCGTTAGCCGCTACAACAACTGTGTAAGCTAAAGCGCCTTTGTCCGTTAAAGTCTGAACGATTTGTGCTACAGTAGACGCTTTTTGTCCGATAGCAACATATATACAAAATACTGGTTGTCCAGCATCATAGAATTCTTTTTGGTTGATAATCGTATCAATCGCAACAGTTGTTTTACCAGTCTGTCTGTCACCAATGATAAGCTCTCTTTGCCCTCTACCTACAGGAATCATCGAGTCAATTGCAACGATACCTGATTGTAAAGGTTCCGTTACAGGTTGTCTGAAGATTACCCCTGGAGCCTTTCTTTCTAGTGGCATTTCGTAAAGATCTCCTGTGATAGGACCTTTACCATCAATAGGGTTACCCAATGTATCAACAACTCTACCTAACATTCCTTCTCCTACTTTTATAGAAGAGATTGTGTTGGTTCTTTTAACAGTATCTCCTTCTCTTACAAGTTTTGATTCGCCAAGAAGAGCAACACCTACATTGTCATCTTCTAGGTTAAGTACTAGACCTTCAACACCACTTTCGAATTTTACCAATTCTCCGTATTGTACGTTTTCTAAACCGTAAACACGTGCAATACCATCCCCGATAGAGAGTACAGTACCTACTTCCTCTACGTTAGATTGCGTATCGAAATTTGCTAATTGTTGCTTCAGTATCGCGGATACTTCTGCTGGATTTATTTCTGCCATTTTATGGTTGTTTTTTCTTAATTAAGTTGAAATTCTTTCTTAATGTTATTAAGTTTTGTTTTCACAGAAGCGTCGATTTGTTTATCACCAACTCTTAGAATGTAACCTCCAAGAATTTCTGGTTTGATAATACTTTCCACTTCAAAATCTGTATTGGTTGGGATAAGCTTTGAGGCTTTCAAAATATCCGTTACAGTTTCTTTTGACAAAGCTGTTGCAGATGTTACCGATACACGTTTTGTACCTCTAATATCTTCCACTTTGTTAATAAATTCTTGTGCTATTTGCTTAAGATGGGACTCTCGTCCTTGCTTAATAGTCAATTTTACAAGATTTTGCGCAACAGGTGAAAAAGCTTTAAAAACTTCTCCAGCAACTTCTATTTTCTTTTTAGCATCGATAAAAGGAGTGTTGAAAAATTGGTTCAACTCCTTTGACTCAGACATGATTTTTACCACATCTTGCATTTCTTGGAAAATAGCGTCTGTGCTACCAGCTTCTTTGGAGAAATCTAGCAGACCTTGCGCGTATCTTTTTGCAACTTTAGATGTTAGCATTGTTTTTAGTTAAGGTTAGACTTATTGATTAAGTTTTCAACTAGGGCTGTTTGCGCTTCGTTGTTATCTAACTTTTGTTTTAGGATGTTTTCTGCAATAGTTACAGATAAAGTACCGATTTGGTTTTTAATATCTGCCATAGCAGCATTCTTTTCCGTTTGGATAGATTGTCTAGCAGATTCGATCATTTTGTCTCCTTCTACTTTTGCAACTTCTTTAGCATCGCTAACGATCTTATCCTTCATGTCTCTGGCTTCTTTTAGGATAGCATCACGCTCAACTTTTGCTTCACGAAGAATTCTTTCGTTATCTTCTTTCAGTTGAGACATTTCTTGACGAGCTAATTTAGCTTGGTTAAGAGCATCTTGAATGTTGTTTTCTCTTTCTCTCACAGCACTTAAAATTGGAGCCCATGCAAACTTAGCTAATAAAGCCAAAAGTAAAAGGAATACAACTGCTGTCCAAAATAAGTTACCAATTGAAGGCGTTAATAAGTCCATTATCTAAATGTATATTAAAGTTATAATTGTTTTAGTTTAATAAAAGGATTCTACAAACCAACCGTTTGCAGAATCCTTAATTGTTTCTTATCCGTTACCTAGTAATGCTACTACGATACCGAATAGACCAGCACCCTCGATAAGAGCTGCTGCGATAATCATTGCAGTTTGGATTTTTCCTGATTGCTCTGGTTGTCTAGCGATACCTTCCATAGCGCTTCCACCAATTTTACCAATTCCTAATCCAACGCCTAGAACTGCTAAACCAGCTCCGATTGCTGCTACACTACCTGTGATTGCCATAATATATAATTTAAAAAGTTGCTTTTATTGTTTTAATAATTTTAATGATCGTGGTGAGGTTCTTCCACCGCTGATCCGATAAACAGTGCTGTTAACATTGTAAAGATATAAGCCTGTAATGCTGCCACTAATACTTCTAACACGTATATAAATAATGTTAAACCTAAAGACACAGGAGCGATCATATATGTTTTCATGATGAAGATCAAAGCGATCAAACTCATGATGATAATGTGCCCTGCTGTCATGTTTGCAAAAAGACGAATCATTAAGGCAAAAGGTTTAGTAATAATTCCTAACAATTCTACCGGAACCAAAATAATATACACCAATATTTTACCACCCAAAGGCATATTATTTCCTAAGGGATCTAACATGTGCATCCAGTAAGTTTTTTTACCACTAAGGTTAACTACAAACAATGTAAACACCGCCATCATCATCGTAAAAGCGATATTACCTGTTGTGTTAGCCGCGCCAGGAACAAGTCCTAAAATATTAAGAATCCAAATAAATAAGAACAAAGTCACTAAATAAGGAACATATCTTCTATATTTTACCGAACCAATATTTTGCAAAGCAATATCATCTCTAACAAATAAAATAAGAGGCTCCATAAACTTCGCAATACCAGTTGGTACAGCAGATTTTTTATAACTTGCTTTCGTTGCAAAAGCTAAAATAATAAGAATAAATGCTGCAAAAATCATTTGTGCAACAACCTTAGTAATAGACAAGTCCAGCGGCTTAGCATTCGTAGGATGCTCTACTCCTTTCTCATCTTTATGCATAGTAAGTGTTCCTAGTTCGTCCGTTTCGTAGATTTTACCATGGAACAATTTGTAATTCTTTCCATCAATATGAGCCACTTCTTCACCTTCGTGACCAAATTTTGAAGAACTGAAAACTTTCAATCCATTATCAACCAAAATAACTGGAAGTGCAAAACCAACAGAGTTTTCGCCCTCTCCCCACAAATGCCAGTAATGACCATCAGCAATGTGATGCATAATGAACGGTACAGGATTGTACTTTTCCTCAGTTCCTGCTACTGTAGCTGTTTCGCTAGCTTTAACAAAAGAAAAGCTAAAAACAAAAACATGAAGGAAAATTAACAGTTTTTTAAAATTCATGACTAGATCGATTTCTAAAATTTTTTTGCAAAAATATAAAATAATATCCGATTTTGGGAAACCTTTAACTCAAATATTTTTATGACATTCGTCTTGTTTTCTTACCAAAGCCACTACAAGAACAACTTCTCCCGCAAGATACAACCAATACATTCCAAAATAAACTAAAAGATTGTTTTTAAAATCTGATTCAAACAAAGCAATATATCCTATCGCAAAAAGCTTAAAAACTACAAATCCCAAAAATATAAAGCCTATAATATTTTTCTTTTTTAAACCAAAAACCAAAAGCATTGTTACAACCCCAACTAAGGTAACGAAAAATAACAAGAAATGGATTTTATAACTTAAATTCAGAATGCCCTGAGTCTCCAATATCCATTGAACCAAGAACATCAAAGCAGAGAACAAAAGAAATAATAACGCGTACGTTGGGATAAGCTTCAGATTCTTCATTTTGGCAAAACTACCAAAAATTATTCAGAACTACTTTATTTATTATAAATTCGTTATTTTTGCAAATCTAATTTTCTAAACAATGTTCAATAGTTTACAAGACAAACTTGATAAAGCCTTACACAATATATCAGGACGAGGCAAAATTACCGAGATTAACGTAGCCGAAACGGTTAAAGAAATTCGTCGTGCCTTGGTAGATGCCGATGTTAACTACAAAGTAGCAAAAGACCTCACCAAAAGAGTTCAAGACAAAGCTATTGGTCAAAATGTATTGACCTCTTTAACACCTGGCCAGTTGATGACCAAAATCGTCCATGACGAATTGGTGGATCTTATGGGAGGATCACAAGAAGGCATCAACCTTTCTGAAAAGCCGACAATTATTTTGATTGCTGGTTTGCAAGGTTCTGGTAAAACGACTTTTTCTGGAAAGTTAGCCAATTATCTTAAACAAAAAAGAAGTAAAAAACCTCTATTGGTAGCATGTGACGTCTATCGTCCTGCTGCTATTGATCAGCTAAAAGTTTTGGGCGCTCAGATTGGAGTTCCGGTATATACAGAAGATGGAAATCTTAAGCCTGTTAGCATTTCTGAAAACGCCATTAATTTTGCTAAACAAAACAACCACGACGTTATCATCATCGATACCGCGGGACGTTTGGCAATTGATCAAGAAATGATGAACGAAATCCGCAATGTTCATCAAGCTGTAAAACCTACAGAAACATTATTCGTTGTTGACTCCATGACAGGGCAAGACGCCGTTAACACAGCAAAAGCCTTCAACGACGTCCTTAACTACAATGGTGTTGTCCTTACCAAATTGGACGGTGACACGCGAGGTGGTGCAGCCTTGACGATTCGTTCTGTTGTTGAGAAACCTATCAAATTCATCTCTACTGGTGAGAAGATGGAAGCTTTGGATCTTTTCTATCCAGAAAGGATGGCGGACAGAATCCTTGGTATGGGTGACGTTGTTTCCTTAGTAGAAAGAGCTCAGGAACAATTTGACGAGGAAGAAGCAAAAAAACTTCACAAAAAAATTGCTAAAAACGAATTTGGTTTCGATGATTTCTTAAAGCAGATTAATCAAATCAAAAAAATGGGTAATATGAAAGATTTGATGGGGATGATTCCTGGCGTAGGAAAAGCCATCAAAGATGTTGATATTAGCGACGATGCCTTCAAACATATCGAAGCAATTATCCATAGCATGACTCCTGACGAGAGAAGAAAACCATCTATCATTAACATGCCTAGAAAGCAACGTATCGCAAAAGGCGCCGGAAGAAGCCTGGAAGAAGTTAACCAACTTATGAAACAGTTTGACCAAATGGGAAAAATGATGAAAATGATGCAAGGTCCTCAAGGTAAACAAATGATGCAGATGATGAGCAAAATGCCAAATATGCCAGGCATGGGCGGCGGGCTTTTTGGAGGTAAATAGTTTTAAACCTAATAAATATAAAAACTCATTTCTAAAATTTTAGAAGTGAGTTTTTTTGTGCACACAAAAAGAGCTATCAAAATTAATTGACAGCTCTTTTGTATTTTTATAAGAATTAAATCTTATTTGAAAAGGTATTTAACACCAAAAGTAACTGATCCTAAATCAAGACCGAAGTTGTAGTTATCTACACTTTTAGCATCTTTATATTTAGCAGATCTGTAACCGAATTCACCGATAGTAGCTTCGATAGTCCAGTTAGGAGCAACTACATAATCGATACCTGGTCTTACAACCACTCCAAAAGAAGAGAATTTATCTTTACCAACTTCTTTACCAGCAACCTCAGCTTTGTCATTACCAAATGCCATTGGCACAGACAATTGACCAAACAATAAGAAGTTATCTGAAACATTCCAGTATTTTCTTACCAATGGTTCAATAACGAATGCTGAAGTAGTGTCTTTATAATCAACCCCGTTAAATTTTCCTTTTTCTGATGCAGATGCATAACCAACACCTAATCCTACTGCAACATTAGGAGCAACAAAATATCCAACAGTTGGAACAACTGTAAACGAATCATTAGTTACATCATTATTATTATTTTTTTGACCTTGATATCCTACAGTACCAGAAATAAATGCAGTTCCTTTTGCAATTTGAGCATTAACTGCTCCGAAAAGTGCCAAAGCACCAACTAGAATTACTTTTTTCATTTTATTAAAAATTAATAGCGCAAAATTACAATAATTAATCTTAAAATTTTTAACACTATTTATGAAAAAAATCATATTAATTAAAAACATGATTATACATACAAAAACCAATTATATAACTACATACAACACGTAAACATCAATATGAAAAATTATTATTTTAATAAACAAAATACCTTATTTAACAAAATACCTCAACACTTACAACAGAAAATTCCGAAACCAAACCCATTATAAAAAATTTAGCGAGATATTAGAAAATACAAAAGATTATTATTTTGTACTATTTAACTCATCAAAAAGTGCATTTAATGTTAAAAAAAAGAGCACTATAAAGTGCTCTTAATATAAAATATAGATTGGCTTAATTAAAATTTATAACCTAATGATACAGAAAACACATTGTTTCTAACTTTAAAATCATCAGAATCTTTTATAATATTTGTTAGACCAGCACTATATCTAGCACCAATAAATAAATTTGGCATAATGTCATAATTTGCACCTAAATTAATTGCAAAATCTGTAGATTTCATTTCATCTTTAATATCTACTGATTCACCATCACCTTTTAATTTTGAACTCATTAAAAAACCTATTTGAGGACCAGCTTCTAAACTAAATTTCTCTGCTAAGTTATATTTAAACATCAAAGGCACCGCAATATAATCCATAGACCAAGTTGCTTCAAAACCATCTTCTTTTTCTTTAGCTCCTTGTCCAGAGTATAAAACTTCTGGCTGGAATGTAAATTGGCTCGAGATTGGAAATTGCGCAAATACACCAGCACTAAAACCAACTTTAGATTTCACATTCTCTACATCTCCATTAAGACTAGAAATATTCATACCTGCCTTGATTCCAAATTGCTGTGCATTCATCGACGCAAAAAGTGCTAACGCACCTACTAAGAATAATTTTTTCATGATTTTAAAATTTTTATTAATATATATTTAAGAGTTTACTAATTATCAAATCCCTTATTAAAAACAATTACAATCAAAATATACTATATTACATTGAAATTATCTTCACATTTTGGCATTATTTAAGTGAATAAAATCAAACAATAGATTAAATAAATAAATAATTACAATTGTTATTTTCACACAGCAAATATAATACTATTTCTTAATTTAACAAATTTTATGATATTTTTATTAAATAAAAACAGAAAAGGCTTGCAAACACAAGCCTTTTCGAATATTATAAATTTATAAAAATTACTTCTGAATAACTAAATTTTGACTATTCACAGTACCATTAGCGTTAACAACAATACGATAAGTACCTGTAGCTAAGTCGGAAACATTAATTTTCTCAGTTGTTGGCACTTTAGCTTGTTTCAACAATCTACCTGATTGATCATAAATCATATAGTTAGCCTCTGAAGATTTGTTAGACAATGCAATGCTAACTTCTCCTTTTGCAGGATTCGGATAAACCGTGAATGACTTTTTAGTAATATCATTAACCGCCAAATCTTTTTTGATGGAGAAATAAGTAGAGTTAATAGCAAAATAAATGTTTTCTTTTGCTTTAATCATTATTCTTGCAGTCGCAATATCGTCATTTGGCAAAGTCACTTCGGCACTACCTGTATTCGGCACATTTTCCGCCAAAACTATATCGAAGTTTTCACCAGAATCTTTTGATAATAAAATCTGAACATTCTGAGTATTAACTGGCGCAGCGTTTGTCCCCGCAACATCCCATGTTACAGTTGTAGTAGAACCTCCCATATACTGTGCATTAGTAGCATGCGAAGTCACCTTGAAAGGCCCAACATTAGACACTACAACCTGCATATTAGCTCTAGCCGATTGTGCTCCCGTAGCTTTGTTATCATTAACCAATAACGTAAAATTAAGATTTCTAGCTACCGTTGGCAAGACTTCCCATTTATTATCAACATTATTAAGAAGGTCTAGCATTCTAGGGAAATATCTTGTTCCTCCAACCACTGGAAAATACGATCTAAAAACTGGCCCAGAAGTGGCAGTCGACACGGGCGGCTGTGTACTATTTTGTGAGTCCAACTGTTCCCAAAGATAAGTAACCTCATCTCCATCTGGGTCTGTTGCTGTTGCTGATAGCGCAAATGGCGTCCCTTTTGGAATAGTATAATCTGACAAATCAGCTACCACTGGTGGTTGATTGTTATTATTAGTTTTTACAGAACAATCTGCTGATCTTGATATAAAATTATACATCTGGTTAACAGATGCGGTATGAAAATACGCATCACTTCTACTTTGTACATTTTGTGTTGCCGTACAAATACCTGCATAAGCCATAATTGTACTACCACTTCCTGGCTCATAAGCTGTAGCTAAGGATCTATTACCTGCACAGCTACCAGCAGTATTGTTATTAAAGGTATGCGTTGCACCAAATTGATGCCCCATTTCATGTGCTACATAATCAATATTAAACGCATCATTAGTTGGTACAGAAGATCCCGTTACACCTCTTGCCTTGCCTGTTCCACATGGAGAATTAAGCTGAGCAATACCACCACCTCCAGTACTGAAAACATGTCCTATGTCATAATTTGCAGAACCTATTATTTCATTACAGATTCTTAAGTTTTGATCCAACATAGCCGCACCATCATTATTGGTGTAACCTCCTGAAGCTGGATAATCTGCACTAGTCAAGAAAATAACCTGGTCATTATTAGGTACCAAAACCATAGTTAAAGACATCGTCTTTTCATAAACACCATTAACACGTGTCATAGATGCTGCCATTGCTGCTAAGACAGCAGTTTTCTTTTGCTCAACAGTACCTTGACTCATCCCCGCTCTATTCACATGGAAGGTTGAATATTGCGTTGTACAAGCTAAAGCTAAACGGTAGGTTCTCCATTTTCCATCTTGTACTAAAGGGAATTTGCTATCAACCTCTCCAACTCCTGGGATAACATCGTTATTTTCTTCAACGAAACCACAATTAAATTGTTCTGGGTTGGCTTTAAGATCTTTTCTCTTATACACGACATAAGTCCCTTTGTCTTTGGTATAAGTATCCATATAGCTAACTTCTCCTGCATCGAAATACATAATATTAACACCATCTGTTGGCGTCACGCTAAATCTAATAGTATTAGATTTATTCGATTTTTGATAACCAACATAAGATCGAATATCAGAATATTTTTCTTGTAGTTCTGGAGAAAGTACCGAAGCTTCTTGAATTATATAATCAACAAAATTCCCATTAGCATCAGGAAACTTTAAGATTAAACTTTCATCGTTAGAAAATCTCTGAGGCGCCGTTTGTAGAGCACCATTCAATTTATCCAAATTCAAATTATACAATTTGTATTGCATAGGTTGAGATTGTCTTTCTGTAACTTGTTTTCCTGCAACATTTGAAGTTTTACTCCAATAATTGGCTTGCCCAAATACAGAAGCTGAAACTATTACCGCAGCAAACGTAAAGAAATTTTTAACCATAGTAATTATTTTATAATTAAGTTTATTGATTTGTTTTTATAATTATTCAAAAGTTTGATTATTACAAGACTTTTCAGTCGTCCACTGGTTCCTAATTGTGGATTATCCACATCTATAATTTCGATATTTATTTTATCTCCAATTAAATTTACAGATTTAATATCGATATCATTTTTAGATTTTGGCGTCGCACTTATTGCGATTAAAGTTTCATTTTCATCATAACTCGGAATCGGGATTTGTCGTAATCCTTTTGGTGAAGCTGACAAATATTTATAAATATTGTCTATTTCTTCTTGGTTTTTCAATAACACAAATGCATAATCCTCTAGGACATCGAACTTGGATTGGTGAACAATCTCAAATTCTAACGGCATTTGGTTCTCTTGTTGATGCTGCGAGGAACAATTCAGCATTACAACAAAACTCAAAAAAGCAAAAATACATTTCATACCTTATCTTCCATATCAATGAAACTTTGCAAATATATCATTATTTTTTTTACAAAAAAATCATTTATTCTGATGATTATATTGCTCTTCCTTATTATATGCTAAAATTATTTTCTTCACAACAGGATGGCGCACCACATCTTCTTCTGTTAAATGCACAAAACCTATCTCTTCCACATCTTTCAGAATTCGCATCGACTCCCGAAGTCCAGATTGTTGATTTTTGGGGAGATCCACCTGACTGGGATCACCTGTAATAATGAATTTGGCATTCATTCCCATTCTGGTGAGGAACATTTTCATTTGAGAATGTGTCGTATTTTGCGCTTCATCCAAAATCACAAAAGCATCATCCAAGGTACGGCCGCGCATAAAAGCCAGAGGCGCCACTTCGATGACTTTTTTTTCTATAAAGCCTTCCAATTTCTCGTGCGGAATCATATCGCGCAAAGCGTCATATAAAGGTTGCAAATAGGGGTCCAACTTCTCTTTAAGATCGCCAGGCAAAAATCCTAAACTTTCTCCTGCTTCCACAGCGGGTCGTGTTAATATAATGCGTTTCACCTCTTTATCGCGAAGCGCTTTCACCGCCAAAGCAACACTCGTGTAGGTTTTCCCTGTCCCAGCAGGCCCAATAGCAAACACCATATCTTTTTTATCACTCGTTTTTACCAGTTTTTTAAGATTCGATGTTTTAGCTTTTATAACTTTTCCGTTGACGCCTTTTACAATAATATTCTGATCAAAAAGCAATTGTTTTTCTTCTTCATTTTTAATTTTAAGAATGGATTCAACGTTTTTAAGATCTATCGAATTATGTTTGGAAATAAAGGACACCATATCATCTAGTCGCCCTTTCAAAATATCCAAAGTATCTTGATTTCCCATGGCAAAAATATAATTGTCGCGACCTGTAATTTTGAGCGTTGGAAAGCTGGATTTTATAAGATTAAAATACTGATTTTGTACACCATAAAACATCTTGGTGTCTATGTCATTAATTTCGTAATTGAGTTCGTACATAAAAAATACTGTGTTATTCCTAACAAATATAAGAATTGATTTGACGAAATGCTTGACCCGAGAAGATATTTATCATTAATTTTGCGCAAAAGAAATTGCATGCCTATAATAAGTTTAACTTCCGATTACGGAACTGTCGACCACCGCGTCGCTTGCATTAAAGGAAGTCTTTTGAGCATGAATGAAGATATCAAACTTGTTGACATCACGCATGATATTTTGCCATACAACATTCAGCAGGCAGCTTACGTTATTAGAAGTTCTTATAAAAATTTTCCTGAAGGTAGCATCCATATTATTTGCGTTGACAGCTTTTTCCATAAAGACCGAAAAAATATTTTAGTCAAAATTGATGGTCATTATTTTTTAGCAGCAGACAATGGTATTCTCAATCTTATTTTTTTTGATATTAAACCTGATTATATTTTTGAAATTACTTTAAATAAAAGGTTTGATGATACAATTAACTTCACCGCAACAGATATTTTTGTGCCAGCAGCCATACATCTGTATAACGGTGGCGTGCCAGAAGTTATCGGAAAACTTATTACCGAAACCAAAGAAACCTATTTTGTAAATGCGAGTTACAAAGCTTCCGAAAAAATGATTATTGGCGAAGTAATGTATGTGGACAATTTTGGAAATGTTGTTTCCAATATACATCGTAGTTTGTTTGAGCTTCATATGAGTAATGCAACAAGTTTTATTATAAAATTTAGGAATATCGTTTTGACCAAAATTTACAATCAATACACAGACCTTGTGGCAGATTGGAATGACGAAGCCGAATATCATGGCAAATCGGCAGTCATTTTTAACGACAACAAGCTTCTGGAACTTACTGTCTACAAAGGAAGTCTTCACAATGGCGCCGCCTCTTTATTCGGAATGAATATGGGCGAAAAGATCTACATCGAATTCGATTCTTAAGTTTTAAAATGTAACGTCCTGAAAAAATGATACAGGATTAGACTAATAAAATTTTATTTTAAACAGTACATATATTCGTATTTGTACTGTTTTTCTTTTTGTACGTTTTTGGTATTAATTCTTGTTGCTGGTGCATTTGCATCGGTGTTAAATAATAGTTTGACAAATGCGGTCTTAACTCATTATAAACTTTTACGGTTTGTTTGACCTCATACTCTTGTTTTAAAATTCCATTAATTCTTTCGGCTATGGCATTCTCATAAGGATCTGATTCTTGTGTCATACTACAACGTATTTTATGCTTTTTTAATAACTTTTGATAATCATCGGAACAATATTGTAAACCTCTGTCTGAGTGATGAATAAGACTCTTCGGGTTTTCTTTTTTCAATGCCATTTTTAGAGCATTTAAACAAGATGCTGTAGCCAAAGAATCCGACACATCAAAGCCTACGATTTTTTTGGAATAAGCGTCGGTTATTAAACTTAGATAGGCAGGATTTTCTCTGTTTCCCAAGTAGGTGATATCCGACACCCATACATTATTTGGTTTTCTGCATTGATAATCTTTAATTAAATTTTTATGTTTCTTAAAACGATGATATGAATTGGTAGTTTTGTGATAACATCTTTTAGGGATGATTAACAAATGGTTAGCCCTTAGGATATCAAAGAATTTGTCTCTGCCAATTCTTAAATCTTCAAGCTTCTCCTTCAAAAGAAAATACAACTTCTTTCCACCCATTTTGGGATGAACCATTCGCACTTCTTCTACCCAATCCACAACCTGCTGTGCATTTTGTTGCCGCTTTGCTCTTCGCTTTAAATGACGATAATAAACCTGTCGGTCAACCCCGAACAATTCACAGGAGAAACTTATGGTTTCTTTTTGTTCCTTTCGGAAAGATTCGATAGTTCGGGTGGTGAGTTTTTTCGTATATCAATTTGATATTCCTCTTCGGCAAGGTTAATCATCATGTCGAAAATAATAGCTTTTTTATCCGCTACATAAGCCTGTTTTTCAAGAAAGGTCTTCTGTTTTTGCAAAAGTTTTACTTGAGCTTCAAGCTCCATAATCTTTTGTTCTGGTGACTTTGGCATATTCGATGGGGATTGGTTCTCCCAATCAAAGGTACCAAATTTTCTGAGCCAACTCACAACTGTGCTTCGGGCTTGGATGCCATATTTTCGGCAAGCACCAGTGGTAGAGAGTTCTCCAGACTCGATTTCTTTTACAACGTTCAACTTAAAAGACATGCTGTAATCGCGCTGAGTGCGTTTTACATAAATTTTTCTTTCTTCCATAATAACGATTATTTTTTTTGTATCGCTATTTCAGGACGGGACAAAAATAAATAAAAAAAGCGCTCGTTATTCACAAGCGCTTTTGTTTTTTTTAGAAGAATATATTTTAATTTATTTCACAAATTTCTTCGAAATCACTTGACCATCAATATGAGCGTATGCTACATAAACGCCTGTTGGCAAATGAGAAATCGCGATTTCGGAGTTGTTATCCAAGGTTAACGATGTGTGAATAAGTTTCCCATTCATATCAAAAAGTTCAAGTTTATCAATTGTTTTATTAGATTTTAAATTCAGACTGGTTTTTGATGCATTAAGTGCTAATGAAAAGCTGGTTGTTTTAATATCTATACTTGACAATTTTTTGCATTCAACCTGTGCTACCCAACCTTTTTCAACAACAGATGCATTTGAAATAAATCTAATTGTAATGGCGCCTGTCTCGTGTGTAGATTCGAAACTTCCAAGATCCAAATTCCCTGATATATTAACATTTCCATTCACCAAAAATGCTTGAGAACCAATACTTGGACCATTATGAATTCTCATAAAATCGCTGCCTTGCTCTGTCACAAATTCTGAGAACGTTAATTTAATTTTATCATTAGGATCGGCTGGTGTAAAGGTTTTGATAACAGTTTCGCTATTACCGTAGTTATCCGCTTCTCCTCCTGTATCGGTAAATTTAAGATTAGAATTACACCATTGCGCATCGGTCAAAATAAGTTGTTTTGCCGCATAAGAATTCTCGCCACCACAATTAACCCCCACCAAAACATAGTAATAGGTATTAGAATCCAGATTGGTCAAATTAATAACTTTATTAGTAACAATTCCGGATTTCACAATAGTGCCATCGGGCTTGGTTATTCTATATTTCCATTCTGTCCCGCCTTTTGTATCAACAATGGTTGCTGTTGCAGAATTGCTCGTTATATTCGACATCTGAAGTGCCGAGACGGTAGGATTACAACCCGTTATACAATCTGTATTAAGACAAGATTTCGAATCTACAGTTTGACGAATCAATGCGCCTGGCTGCGGTCCAAAACCTAAAGCCAAATTAATCCCAACACTTCCCACAAGATGACAATAGCTCATAATGGTTCCTTTAGCAGGAAGTGGACCATCGCAACCTTCAGAAAAACCACCTACAGCACCACAACCATCAATAGGCGTATTATTACCATTCCAAACGCATGCATGCGTATGAGGCGAACCTAGAGAATGTCCCATCTCATGCGTCATTGCCATTATAGTCCAAGAATAGGTCGGTACAGAAGCATAACTCATAGAAATTCCAGAGTAGGCATATTTAGAATTTGAACAAAGCGAGTTAAGATAAGCCACACTCGTAGTTGATGGATAGTTAACCAAATGCGCTAAATCACCATTAAAAGTCGTACGCGTTGCACGGAATTGCGCTAAATTTTCGCCATAATCGCCTGTGTAAGGATCTGCAGTTGTCCAGATAAAAATTTCGTGTAGCGACATTTTCACGCCGTCGTTATTATACAAAGTTCCTATATTATTATGAATCGCCGTAATCCAATTGGTCGTTGTTGTAATATTACTAGAATTTTGCTTGTAAGGTTTATTACAAATTTCGTAGTAAACACGTACACAATTTTCTGTAGTTTCCGCTTTTTTATTAACAGTAGATGGATCAAAAGAAAAATTCTGACTTTGATTTTCCATCAACTCATCAGCTTTACAAACAAAAGGGCTAGCACCCGTCAAGGTTGAATCCGAATAAATTAAAAAATCTTCAGAATCTATTGCTTTTCCAACCACAATATTTCCCACTTTAAGATCTGAGGCAAGACCTACAACATCGTCTTCAAAAAAGCTAAATGCTACCACCGACGTCGGATCGCCTTTAATAATACCTTGATAATAAACACCAGGTTCGTAAGATTTAAACTCACCTTGATCCGTTTGAATTGTTAAATTATTCTGACCTCCGAAAATATCATTTTGAATTAATTCTAAAGTAATCTCTTTATCACGAAACGGAACAGAAATTTCTACAGCTGTTGGTCTTTTTGCCACCAATTCTTTCAGCTGTACTTTGTTAAGATCCAATGCAATCGCATCTCTTGCCGCCAATTGAAATTTCGCTTGTTTTGCCAAAGCATTACTTTGCTGAAACAAATTGTAAGTGGTAAAACTTTGTTTGCTCGATTTGTAATCCGCAATTTTCTTACCCACCAACTGAGCCGACTGACCCAACGATAACGAAAACACAAAAAACAAGAAAACCACTTGTAAAACTCTCTTCATACTAATTATTTTATTTTAATTTTCACAAACTTAAGATAAATTATTTACATTTAAAGAAATTGAGCATATTTAGCAATTCATAGAATCTGAAATTCTTTAAATAAGTATATTTGCAAAAATTTATCACGTGCTTTATTTGATTATCAAAGCGATCCACATTATTTTCATGGTGAGCTATTTTGCGGGAATTTTTTATTTGGTAAGAATTTTTGTGTACTACAAAGACACAGATACTTTTGAAAACCCAAAACAAAATATCCTTCGTCACCAATATGCTTTTATGGCAAAAAGATTATGGAATATCATCATCATCCCAGCCGGAATTATCATGTTAATAAGTGGCATTACGATGATTGGACTCAACCCCAGCCTTATGAAAATGCCGTGGTTTCATTTAAAATTAACCTTTCTCCTTGGACTTCTCGCCTATCATATCTGGAGTTGGAAAAAGACCAAAAGTCTTCAACTCTTAGATGGACAAAGTCTGGACACAGCTAATATCAAACTACGACAATTCAATGAGATTGCGACTTTCATTTTGTTCGGTGTTGTTTTCACAGTTATTCTAAAATCATATATCATCGATTATTGGTGGCAATTATTAGTAAGCTTTATCGTTATAATAATGCTTATTATGGCAACAGTAAAATTGGTAAACAAAGGAAAAAAATAATTGGTGAAAAATTGAATATCTTAGAAATACCAAAACTATAAATTATACAAAACGCATGTTTGCATTATTTAAAAAAGAACTTTGGAGCTATTTTGGAAACTGGAGCGCATGGATGATCATCGCCGCTTTTAGTTTTATCTCGGCTTTATTTTTATTTTTCTTCGAAAACAGCTTCAACATTCTAGATATCGGCAGCGCCTCTTTACAAAGTTTTTTTGTGTTAGCGCCGTGGTTACTCATGTTCATCATTCCCGCTTTAAGTATGCGAAGCTTGGCAGAAGAACAACAATCCGGAACTTTGCTTTGGTTATTTTCGCAACCTTTAAAAATATCTGATATCGTTAATGGCAAATTTTTCTCGGTGTGGACGATTGGCATTTTGTGTTTAATTCCGTCGCTTATTTATTTTTATACCGTTTACACATTGGGCGTTCCTGCTGGAAATATTGATATGGGAATGACTATGGGAAGCTATTTTGGACTTATTGTTTTGATAGGCGGTTTTTCTGCTTTAGGAATTCTGGCTTCTTCTTTCTCGTCTAACCAAATCATGGCTTACCTTATCGGAGTTTTGCTATGTTTTGTAATGTATTTTGGGATAGAACAATTGGCGAGTTACAAACTTCTCGGATCCGCAGATTTTATTTTACAAAACTTAGGATTTTATCAACATTTCACATCATTCACAAGAGGATTAATTGATACGCGGGACTTATTTTATTTCGTTTTGGTGATATTAATTTGTCTTAAAACCGCTGAATTTTCGGTATTAAAAAAGAAGTAAGACTCTCAATATTTTTTTAGAAATGAACAAAAACAAAATCATATACATCCTTGTAGGACTTCTTTTAATATTAGGCGTTTTTGGCGTATTTTATAAAAGATTCGACTTGACTCAAGAAAAACGCTATACGCTTTCTGATGCCACCGTAAAAACTTTGGAATCGGTTAAAAAACCCATCACAATCGAAGTTTATCTTGATGGTGATTTCCCCGCTTCTTTCAAACAATTACAAAACGAAACCAAATTTATTTTGGAGGAATTTCGAAAAATAAATCCAAAAATCGATTATAAATTCCGTGATCCAATTGCTGAAAAAATCCCAATGGATACCCTACAAGCTATGGGCATGCAACCATCGATGTTACCAGACATCAAAGACGGAAAAATCACCAATATTGTACTTTATCCTTATGCCGCAATCACCTATGATAATTACGGATTTTCCATCCCGTTGATTATCCAACAAGCCGGCATCGACTCCAACGAGCAGCTTAACAAATCCATCGAAAACCTCGAATACAACTTCGCTTCTAACATCAAAGCAATAACCGAAGAAACTAAAAAAAATATTGGTTTTTTGGTTAATCAAGACGAATTGGGACGACAAGAGTTCACCAGTTTTATCGATATGGCTTTGGAAAATTATAATATTGGACCTATTATCCCAGAAAACAAAACAGAATTAAGTCTTGCCGACGTTCCGAAGCTTAAACAAATGGATGCCATCGTCGTTGCAAAACCACGAAAAGCCTTTACGACAAACGAAAAAATAATCCTCGACCAATACATCATGAATGGTGGAAAAAGCCTCTGGATGCTCGATGCTGTTAATGCTGAAATGGATACGCTTTTCCGTTCCAAAAACATTATGGCTTTCCCTGTTGATATAAATCTTACAGACATGATGTTCAGTTATGGTGTTCGTGTCAATCCAGGTTTGGTAAAAGACATGAAACAATCCGCTATCATCCGTCTCAAAACTGGAGAGATCGCAGGCAACCCACAATTCACCAATTTGATGTGGCCCTATTTTCCACTCGGGATTTCACAAAATCAAAATGCCATTACTAAGAACATTAATCCCGTAAAATTCGAATTCCCAACTTCTATCGACACCTTATCCCGAAAGAATGTAAAATTCAATGTGTTGTTTGAATCCAGCGACCGAACTATAACCAAGACTGTCCCGAATTATGTTGCCTTATCCGAAATGATAAAAATGGATAGCCTTGGCATTATGGAACAAGCTTCTACACCCAAGATATTTGCGGTTTCTTTGGAAGGAAAATTCCAATCTGCTTATGCAACAAGAAGTGAGAAAAATGCTTATCCCGATTTTAAAACCCAAAGTCAAAATAACAAAATGATTGTCATCGCCGACGGTGACGTTGCCAAAAACCAAACGGTGAAAGGCCAAGCCATGCCACTAGGATTCGATTATTTAACCCAACAACGTTATGGTAACGAGCAGTTTTTGAGAAACGCACTAGATTACCTTTTGGACGACTCCAACCTTATGGCATTGCGCAACCGAAATCTCGAAATGCGACTATTAGATAAACAACGTATTGATGCAGAGCGCCAAAATTGGCAATGGATCAACCTTCTCCTACCACTTGGGATTTTAGGTTTATTAGGAGGCCTATTTTTTTGGTTAAGAAAAAAACAATTTTCATAAATTAAAACCTGTCTATTCGGCAGGTTTTATTATTTTTAAATTAAATAAAAAGCAAAGCATGGATTTTCCAAAAATAGAAACAAAACGCCTTATCCTGAACCAACCACACGACACCGACATAGAATCCATTGTAAAAATCCTTAATAACAAGATCTATTCGGAAAACACCTTGAGTATGCCTTTCCCATACACAACAGAAAGTGCAAAATTTTGGATAAATCTCTCCGAAAACGGTTTTAAAAATCAAAATTATTATATATTCGCTATTCGACTAAAAGAAGATAATCAAATCATTGGCGGCATCGACTTAAACATTGACAAAGCTTTTAACAAAGCCGAAGTAGGCTATTGGATGGACATCAACTTATGGAACAACGCCTACACAACCGAAGCTGTAAAAGCCATTATAGATTTCGGTTTTGAAACTTTACATCTCAAAAGAATTTTTGCAACACATTTTGATTTCAACCCCGCTTCAGGAAAAGTTATGCAAAAAGCAGGAATGACGATGGAAGGTATTTTGAAAGCCAATTCTAAAAAAGGCGATAAGTATCAAAATCATGTTTTGTACGCGATTGTCAAGGATTAATTTTAAAATCAAAAAAAATCTTGAAAATCAAACACAGTGCTTAATATCTACATATTTTCGAAAACTTCGAAAACTTATTGTTAATCGCTGAAAAAACCAAAGATTCTATCTCAAAAACTTGAACAAAACTTGATTTTTTTCTTAAATTAGTAGCTTCATTACACAAATCATGGCTTACGATTTAGAAAAAGAAAACAAGGAGATCCTTGCCCGCTATAAAGACCTGATAGCCAATACATATCGAACTTTAGACGAAGATCAAAACAAGTTGATCCGCAAAGCCTTTGATATTGCATTGGACGCGCACAAAGATCAGCGACGAAAAACGGGAGAACCTTACATCTATCATCCAATAGAAGTGGCAAAAATTGTTGCCAACGAAATTGGTCTTGGTGCGACAAGTATTGCATGTGCCCTGCTACACGACGTTATCGAAGATTCGGAATACACCTATGAAGATATCAAAAAAATCTTCGGAAAAAAGATTGCGGATATTGTGAATGGTTTGACCAAAATATCGGTCATGAATAACCAAAACATTTCCATACAATCTGAGAATTATCGTAAGTTGCTTTTGACTTTATCAGAAGACTTCCGTGTAATTTTAATAAAAATTGCCGACCGTCTTCATAATATGAGAACGCTGGAAAGTATGCGTCCCGACAAGCAACAGAAAATAGCTTCGGAAACCGTCTATATCTACGCCCCTATGGCGCATCGTCTTGGGCTTTATAACATCAAATCCGAGCTGGAAGACCTTTCTCTAAAATATAATAACCCCGAAGTATATAACGAAATTGTCAGCAAACTCGAGCTTGCAAAAGAAAGTCGCGACAAATATATTCAAGAATTTAAAAAAGAAGTTTCTGAACAGCTGAAAGAAGAAGGACTCAACTTCAAAATAAAAGGTCGCGCGAAAGCTATAAGTTCTATTTATCGTAAAATGATGAAGCAGAACGTAACGTTCGAAGAGGTTTTTGACAACTACGCCATCCGAATTATTTATAAATCTGATGCTAAAAATGAAAAGTTCCTCGCTTGGAAAATCTACTCCATTGTAACCGATCTTTACCGTAGCAATCCTTCGCGAATGCGCGACTGGATTTCACAGCCAAGGTCAACTGGTTATGAAAGTTTGCACCTTACCGTGATGGGGCCTGATAAAAAATGGATAGAAGTGCAAATCCGCAGCGAGCGTATGGACGAAATTGCCGAAAAAGGTGTCGCTGCGCATTACCGTTACAAAGAAGGTTACAAAAATTCTGACGACCAAAATTTTGACCGTTGGGTGACCGAAATCCGTGAAGTTCTCGAGCAACAACAAGATCTATCAACCTCGGAGCTTTTGGATAATATCAAACTTAATCTTTATTCTAAGGAAGTTTTTGTATTTACGCCAAAAGGAGAAATTAAAATTTTGCCAACTGGTGCAACAGCTCTGGATTTTGCTTTTGCGGTACACTCAGATTTGGGGATGAAATGTCTTGGTGCAAAAGTTAATGGCAAATTGGTGCCGATAAGTTACGTTTTGCAAAACGGCGACCAAGTGGATATTTTGTCTTCGCAAAACCAAAAACCAAAATCCGATTGGTTGGATTTTGTAGTAACATCAAAAGCAAAATCGAAGATTAAGACCATTCTTAATTCAGAAAAAAACACGCGCACAACAGAAGGCAAAGAAATTTTGCAACGTAAAATGCGCCATGCAAAACTTAATTTCAATGATGAAGAAATTAATAAACTTCAGAAATTCCTAAATTTAAAAACATCGCAAGATGTCTTTTTAGGATTCCAAGATGGCACTTATGACATAGGGGACCTTCGACGATATCTGGAAGGGAGAAGTCTGTTTAGCAATATTTTGCAACGTTTCAGAAAATCACCACCCTCCAAAGTCAATATCGAAAACGATACCCAAACGCAAGATCTTGACCTGATTGTATTTGGAAAAGATGAAGAAAAACTGAATTATAGTTTTGCAAAATGTTGTACGGTAATTCCTGGTGATAAGATTTTTGGATTTATTACCATTTCTGAAGGCATTAAAGTCCACAACGACAATTGTCCCAATGCGATTAACCTACGTGCCAACTATGATTATCGTGTTTTGGTGGCTAAATGGGTAAATGCCGAAAGCTTCAAAAACAGAATCCAAATCGAGATTGAAGGTCTGGACAGAATGGGTATGATTAACGATATTACAGCCGTTATCAGCAACTCTATGGAGATGGACATGAAGTCGATGTCTATTGCGTCTAACGACGGAATTTTCACTGGCACAATAAATCTTGAAGTCCGTAATAGAAATCAGTTGGATGAAACCTTCCGACAACTAAAGAATATTAATGGCGTTAACAAAGTAAAACGCCTCGTAAAATAAAAGTTTTGAAATTAAAATTAAAGAGCATTTTTGGGTCAGAGCAGTCTTCTGGCGTTATCCTTATCATTTGTGTAATTTTCTCATTGTTAATTGCAAATTCCTCCGCGGGAGAACTTTTTGCGGAACTACTAGCACATCCTTTCGGTTTCGAAAGTCTGCATTTGCAATACTCTCTCGCTACATGGATTAATGATGGCCTTATGGCGGTATTTTTCCTTTTGGTAGGACTTGAAATAAAAAGAGAAATCCTCGAAGGCGAATTATCGGACATCAAAAAAGCTTCTCTCCCGATTTTTGCTGCCATCGGAGGAATGCTTGTTCCTGCTTTAATATATTTTGCTATCAATCACGACACCGAATATCACGCTGGATGGGGAATCCCGATGGCTACCGATATTGCTTTTTCTTTAGCAATTCTTTCATTATTGGGAAAACGCGTTCCTATATCGTTGAAGGTTTTTCTAGCGGCTTTGGCTATTGTGGATGACTTGGGTGCGATATTGGTAATTGCAATTTTCTATACGACTTCTTTACATTGGCTGTATTTGGGATATTGTTTAGCGATTGTCGTATTGCTAATTATTCTTAACCTTAAAAAAGTTTCTCAGCCTATTTTCTATATTATTCCAGGATTATTGCTGTGGTATTTTATGCATCATTCTGGGATACACGCAACAATTGCCGGCGTTATTCTGGCATTTTGTATTCCAAACAAAACCAATCGTGGCTCTTTATTAAAACGTATTGAACACAGTCTTCACAAGCCTGTTTCTTATTTTATCATGCCTGTTTTTGCATTTGCAAATACCAATATTATGATTGACCCACAAGTTTTTAATAACTTTTTCAATCCTTTATCTTACGGAATTATGGGCGGCCTAATATTCGGAAAATTTATCGGAATCAGTTTGTTTTCCTACATCGCTATTAAACTTCAACTAAGCAGTCTTCCGGAGAGAAGCAACTGGAACTCTATCTTTGGTGTTGCGCTGTTGGCGGGAATCGGATTTACAATGTCAATTTTCTTAGCGATTTTATCTTTCCCTGGACATGTCGATTATCAAAATGAAGCTAAAGTTGCAATTCTTCTTGCATCCTTAATTTCGGGCGTTGCTGGATTTTTTCTATTAAAAGTAAATCTTGATAAAGCAAAAAACAATTAATACAAAAACGACTGAATATCTTCAGTCGTTTTTTTTAGAAAAATTTTAATTACAGACAGAGCAGTAGTTTTGCCAATTACAATCCTTGCATACTCGACAATTAGCGGTATTAAAATTATCAGCATCATTACATCCGTAAGTTCTTGCAAAATACTCTTGTGCTTTTTGACATTTCTCTGATCCTTTTGGAATGGGAACGCTGCTTTTTGTACCACCAGGACATGTAAAGCTGTAGTCATAACCTGGTCTTTCATTTGTATTGCTCGAAGATGTAGAAGTCGTCTCATCATCTCTTTCTCCAAAAAGATCTTCAAAACAACTTACATTCAAAATTGAAATTGAAAAGATTAATGTGAGAACTAATGTAATTTTTTTCATAGTATATTATTTGATTTCAAAAATATATTATGTTTTTTAAAAAAACATACCGAGTTCTAGGTAATTTTAATCCAGATTTTCTGATAGAGATTCCGCATGCTCTTCATGAACAATCATCTCTTGCTGAATGATATTTTCGAGTTTTACCTTTTTAATAGCGAGATTCAATTCGTTACCAAGAAGGATAAGCATCACATTGATATTTACCCAAACCATCACCAATATAATAGACCCAATAGAACCATAAAGTACATTGTAGCGCGCAAATTTAGCCACATAAATCGCAAAACCATAAGTAAGAATAACAAATAAAATGGTCGTTAAAATCGCACCAGGAATGGCTTCAGAAAACTTAGTAATTTTAAGACAGCCTACCCAATAAAACAAAGCCAATAGGATAAAGTAAAATAACGGAAATGAGATAAATCCAATAATTTTGGACAAGTTATCGACCAACCAACTGATGTTATATTCTGGCGTAAAAAGTTTGAGTACCACCTCGCTGTAATAAATCCCAAAAACGGAAAGCAATGCTAAGCTCATAAATGCTAAAGTAATGAGCATTGCCAAAGCATATTCTTTGATAAAACCACGTTGCAGTTCGGTATTATGATTAAAACCATTGATTAAACTAAAAGCACCATTGGTCCCGAAAACAAACACCAACAAAATCGTGAGATTGCTAATGCCCTTCATATTTGGGACAATATTATTTTGGATATAATCGCTGACGTCTTGCTGCATATGAGACGGAAAAACATTGTCCATCAGCACTTCAAAAATATAGAACTGTAACTTATCATAATGTGGCATGTATGGCAAAATAGAAAACATGAATAGTATCATCGGGAAAAGACTCAAAAAGAAACTCCATGATATACTTGCCGCCTGCTTGCCCAAAGGATTATTAAAAATCCCCGCAAAATAGACCTTCATCATTTGCAGTAATGATATACCCAAACCTGGAATATGAATACCATCCAGAAAATCTCGAATTTTTATAATAAATTTGGGTAATTTTTTAGCCATAGCTTTTTATTGCACAAACAAATATACTAAATGCGAATTAATTTGCTCTGCATTGGCAAGACCGATGACAAAGAAATCAGTAATCTCATCAACTATTACATCCCAAGACTTCCCAAGCATTGGAATTTTTGTCTTGTAGAAATTCCTGATGTTAAAAATGTAAAAAACCTAAGTCCAGAAGCGCTTAAAAAAGAAGAAGCCAAACTTTTTAAACATCATATCGAAGCTGGCGAATTGGTCATTCTGCTCGACGAAAAAGGAAAACAATTCACGAGTAGAGAGTTTTCACAAAAAATTGATTTTTGGATGGGTAGTTCTGTCAAGAAAATTAATTTTTTGGTGGGCGGTGCTTATGGCTTTTCTGATGACATCTATCAAATAGCGAACGAAAAAATATCACTTTCCAAAATGACCTTCACACATCAAATGATACGCTTATTTTTTGTGGAACAAATCTATCGTGCCGCCACAATTCTGCAAGGAAAACCTTATCACAACGATTAATTAAGACTAGATTACCTACTCATTGTGCATTTTTCCTTTTTGTATTTAGTAAATAAGTGTAACGTCGTTGTTTATACCTATTTTCAATATGGTATTGAATAATTCTTGTCTTGTCTTGCTTTGCACTTAAATTATCGCAATGATAAACAAAGTTTTGTTCAAAAAAAGTTTTTTTAAAGTTAAACAACAGCACTTCAATTTATATAAGCTATACTAAAGTAATGAAGCACTGCTGGTTATCAATCACTTTTTACTTTACTTCAAAATGCACAACAGGCTAGATTACTTGTTGTTTTCTAAGAACAATTTTGGTAAACTCAGCAAACAATCCGCCTGATAAAAAACCTACCAAAGCACCGAAAATAATATCTAATGGGAAATGTACCCCGAGATAAATGCGGCTGTATGAAATAAAACCTGCCCAAATAAAAACGCCCATCGGAAGCCATCGGTATTTTTTGGCTAAAAGTATGCTTAGAAAAGTTGCGATAAAAAAGCTATTGGCAGCATGTGATGAGAAAAAACCATACTTTCCGCCACAAGTTATCATTCTTAATTGTGGAATTAATTCTTCATCGTGACAAGGTCGCAGTCGCGCAATTCCATATTTGAAAACACCAGCAATTTGGTCTGTAAAAGTTATTCCTAAAGCAATAAAAATAACAATGAATATCAGGGATTTTGGCTTATAGGTTTTGAAAAGTAAATAAAGAAAAATAATATACAACGGAATCCAAATCCATTTGCCAGTAATCAACAACCAAAAAGGATCACTTCCTACATCGCCAAGATTATTCAGAAACACTAAGAGCGTTCTATCTTTATCTATTAATTCGTGCATATTATCGACTTACAGGACCTTCGTGTTCATCATTCAGCGGAGCAACTTTAGGTTTATCTTCCTCTAGGGACACCGTTTTTTTAAGATCATTAACTGGATTATAATCTTGTACAGATTGCTTCACCTTGTCAATTTCCTTTTTGATTTCGGCAACAGGATTATCCGCTTCTTTCATAATTTCGGTTTTGATATCATCCACTGCACCACGCATTTTACGAACACCTTGTCCCAAACCACGGGCAATTTCCGGCAGTTTGTCCGGTCCAAATAAAACAATGATAGCCAAAGCTATCATAAGCATTTCACCAAAACTTAATTCCATTGTGCAAACTTACAAAACATTATTAAATCGATTCTAAATATTTGGCTTAAATATTTCTTAAGAAACTAACGAATTACAAGTTATAACTAAGACATTTTATTTTTCTTTTCTTTAAGCTTTCTATTATGGACAAAACTATAATAAGCCACAGCAGCACTTATTCCCATTAAAATAAAACCTAAAAAGAATGGCGCACCTGCAAACTTGAAAAGCGCACTGTCGTGTGTAAAATAAAAGAAAATATTAGTCATCAAAGGTGGTCCAACAATAGATGTCAAACTTACCAAACTCGCTAAAGCCCCTTGCAATTCTCCCTGTTCACTATTCGGGACCTGAGACGAAATCACCGATTGTAAAGCAGGACCACAAATTCCACCTAAACCATAAGGCACCAAAAATGCAAACATCATCCAACTTTCGCTAGCAAATGCAAACAACAACATCCCGATAGAATATAATATTAATCCATAATAAATGCTTCTTTCGTTACCCAATTTAGGCTGCAAATAACGTATCAGAACACCTTGTACCAAAGCCGCCATAAGACCAGAAACACCTAATGAAATCCCTATCAGTCGCTCGCTCCAATTGAATTTGTACATTGTGAAAAATGTCCAGTTGGTTTGCATAGCATGTCCCGCGATATACACCAAAACCAAAGCTGCAATAAGACCTAAAAGTTCGGGATGGCGTTTTAATCCCATAAGTGCACCGATAGGATTGGCACGCTTCCAATCGAAGTTTCTGCGATTTTCTTTCGGTAAACTTTCAGGAAGTACAAACAAGCCGTAAAGAAAATTGACCAGACACAATCCTGATGCTGCATAAAACGGAACACGCGAACCATATTGTCCTAAAACACCTCCAATGACAGGTCCTATAATAAATCCTAAACCAAATGCTGCCCCTACTAATCCAAAATTCTTCGCACGGTCTTCGTCTGTCGATACATCTGCAATATAAGCACTGGCTGTTGTAATGCTTGCGCCTGTAATGCCCGAAAATACACGTCCTACAAACAACCAAAATATTGTCGGCGCGATGGCCTGAATGTAAAAGTTAATAGCAAATCCTAATAATGATGCTAAAATAATGGGGCGACGCCCGAATTTGTCACTTAGCCCTCCTAATACTGCGGCAAACAAAAACTGCATCACCGCGTAAAGCGTACTCAGCCATCCGCCATAGCGTGCAGCTTCGCTAACATCTGCATGGATAAGCTCTTGGATAAGCTTCGGAACTACTGGAATAATAATTCCCCAACCTGTTATATCTATTAATAACGTAATGAATATAAAGCCGATAGCGGCTGATTTTTGCTTCTTTTTCATGCGTTGCGAAGTTACGAATTGTGAATTACAAATTATCAATTGTAAATTATAATTCTAACTGAAAACTTGTTTTAAATTAATAGCAAGCTTGCTATTGAACATTACCAAGCTTGCTATCGAGCATTACCAAGCTTGCTATTGGATATTACCAAGCTTGCTAAATTTATAAGGTATAAATAGTCTATTAAAATGGGTATTAAAAATATACGCAAAGCTGGTGCGCCCCGGATGGAACGGCCTGTTGGAGCTCGCGCCGCAGGCGCGGGCATTAGCCAAGGCGCGGCGCAGCGACTAGTGACAGCCGGAAATGGCGCCCAAACAAAAAAAAACCTTCAGAACTGTGCTGAAGGTTTTTTGTATCAAGTTGTTTGATTATTGATTAACCAAAGGATTATCTGTTGTTGTTTTGCCATGTGGCGTTTCTTCTTTTTTCTTTCCTTTTAAGAAATCGTATGCAGTTGCAGACGCAATGAAGATTGATGAATATGTACCGAAACCAATACCTACCAATAGACAGAACATAAAGCCTCTAAGATTATCACCACCGAAGATGAAAATCGCTAGGATTACCAATATCGTTGTGAATGAGGTATTGAATGTTCTACCGATTGTACTTGAGATAGAGTCGTCGAACAATCCAGCAAGGGTAATTGCTTTTTTCTCGCGGATATACTCACGGATACGGTCAAAGATAATTACGGTATCGTTAATCGAGTAACCTATCACGGTAAGAATTGCAGCAATAAAGTCTTGATTGATCTCCATATTAAATGGTGCAATCTTATAGAATAATGAGTATACACCCAGAATAACAACTGTATCATGGAATAAACCTACAATTGCACCTAGAGAAAATTGCCATTTGTCGAATCTCACCAAGATGTAGATAAAGATACCGACTAATGATGCCAGTACGGCTAACATACCTCCTGTTTTGATATCATCTGCTACCGTAGGTCCTACTTTTGTTGAGGATACAATACCTGCATGATCTTTGTCTGCTGCTTTGAAATCTGCTAAAGTCATATTAGCTGGAAGTTGTGCTTTTACGCCTTCGTAGATTTTTTGTTCTACACTTTGGTCAGCTGCTAAAGATTCATCATCAATAAGGTAATCTGTTGAGATCTTAAGTTGGCTACCACTACCGAATGTTTTAGCTTCTACAGCAGAGTTTTTACCATCTTCTGTTTGCATTAGTTTGGCAATGCTAGATTCAATTTTTTCTGCATCGACTGGTTTTTCGAAACGTACCACATAGTTACGTCCACCTGTAAAGTCGATACCGAATTTGAACCCATTAACAGCAATAGATGTGATACTGATTATCATTAAAACTGCTGAGAAGATATAAGCATATTTTCTTTTTCCAATAAAGTCAATCCATACGTTACGGAATGCATTTTTCGTCATTGGTGTCCATACAGAAAGCGATTTACCTTTGCTTAATCTGTTGAAAATCATCAATCTTGACAAAAGAACTGATGTGAACAAAGTCATAATCAAACCAATGATAAGCGTTACCGCAAAACCTTGGATAGGTCCTGTACCAAAGATGTAAAGGATAATTGCCGTAATCAAAGTCGTAAGGTGACCATCAATAATTGCTGATAATGCATGTTTGAAACCATCTTTATAAGCTTCTAAAATAGACTTGCCACGGAAAAGTTCTTCTTTGGTTCTTTCGTAAATAATTACGTTAGCATCGACTGCCATTGCCATAGACAATACGATACCTGCAATACCAGGAAGCGTGAGTGTCGCATCTAGAGAGTCCATAATTCCGAAGATATAGAACAGGTTAATCACCATCGCGATAACGGCATAAATACCTGCACCTCCATAATAGAAAATGATATAAATAATGATAACCGCAAATGCGATAAGGAATGATACAACACCCGCCTGAATAGACTCAGCACCCAACGAAGGTCCTACAACATCAGCCTGAACGATTTTAGCACCTGCTGGTAATTTACCAGCACCTAGAACGTCTGTGAGATCTTTAGCTTCTTGTTGAGAGAAATTACCAGAAATTTGTGTTCTACCATCCGGGATTACACTTTGTACGTTAGGAGCAGTATATACTCTACCATCTAGAGTAACAGCAACAGGCTTGTTGATGTTTTTCCCAGTCATGGTTTTCCACTCTTTAGCACCTTTAGAATCCATTTGCATATCTACAACGATACGTCCGATCTGGTCATAGTTTACATTAGAGCTTTCTACCGCACCATCTACCGGCGCTTTTTGGTTGATATTACCTCTTATGGCATAGAGTACAAGATTGTTAGGATCTTCTTTTTCTGGTTTGTAACCCCACATGAATTGGGTGTACTTAATATTGGTTGGTCTTGCAGCAATAGCGACTTCGCTGTTAATAATTTTATTAACAATCGCGGTATCCGACAATTTAACATTAGCAACACCATTCGATCTTAGTGTATTAATCTGCATAAGTTTCACTAAGTCCGTGTTATTTTTAACACCCATAGAATCACCTTTTGCACGAACCAATTGTCCTAATTGTTCAAAATATGGATACACTTCAGGAACTTGTTGTACTTCCCAGAATTGTAGTTTAGCCGAAGTCGCCAACATCTTTTTAACTCTATCGATGTCTTTGATACCTGGCATCTCTACTAGGATACGACCTGTACCAGCGACACGTTGTACGTTGGGTTGTGTAACGCCCATCTTGTCAATACGTGTACGGATAACTTCGTACGCGAATCCTACAGATTGGTCAATTTTCTTTCTTACAATATCTTTTACCTGATCGTCTGGCGTATTATACTTAATCTCTGTAAGATTGGTATTCCCAAAGATTTCAGGATCTGCAAGTTTTAAGTTTGTAGCTTTTTCTTTGTTCACTAAATCAAACTGAGTAAAGAAGTCATCAATAAAGTTCTTGGTTGAGCTTCTTTGTACTTTTTCAGTTCTGTTAAGTGCTTCGATTAACACAGGATTTGTTGAATAGTTTGTTAAGTCATTCACCAAGTCTCTTTGGTTAATTTCCAAAAGCACGTTAATACCACCTTTAAGGTCAAGACCAAGCTTCATTTCTTTAGCTTTAGCATCTGTATAGTTAAGTTTAGTAAAGCCTAAATTCAACGTATCTTTAGATAATCTTGCAATTTCCTCCTGGTATTTTTGTTGGTTATCGCCAGCAACTGCCAATGCCTCTTTTTCTATTTTGTTAGCATAGAAAGATGGCAAAAGCTCATTAAGACAAATAAGTCCCAGCACGATAGCAACCAATGTAACGAGTCCTTTTCCTTGCATTTTCTTAATATATATTAATTAATTTAGTCGGCAAATATAATGATTTTTTGATATTTTATGAATTTTTAACACCCGAATCTATTTATTTCCAATTACATCGGAAGATTTACTTGTAATTTATTAATGAGAATTATTAAATATTTTTATTAAAAACTTAGGAATAATACATTTTTCAGATTTCACCAAATCCACAAGATACTAAATATCAAAGTGTTACAAAAACCAATTTTTCATTTCAAGGCTTATCTCTTTCATTCTTATCAATCCTCAAACATTCTATTGGAAAAATCCACAACTTAAAAACAACAAATTTAAGAACAAATCATTCTGTTAAGACTCGACAAAACGCTATCCAAATCCAACAAAAACCAAAATGCACCAATATCGTAAGTTTTGATCCTTATAATGAGGCAAAAAAACTCGTATTGACCAGAAACAATGTCAAAGAAAATGATGCAATTGATATTTCTACTTTACCAAAAGCTATTTATTTTGGGACTTAAAGAATAACAACAACAAAATATATTCGTAGAAAATTAGTATTGAATAATTAAATTCCAAAAATAAACCCCCGACTTAAAATTAAGTCGGGGGTTTATTTATATCGTCATAGAAAAAATTCGGGTTTCTGGTTTGTTGCGCATCATACGAAGATCAAAAACCATAGAAACATTTCGCGTGAAAGCCCTTCCCTTCTCAGTAATCTTGATTTGATTTTCGTCAAATTCTACCAAACCATCACTTTCCATTTCTTTCAAAGTTTCCAAAGCATTTTCCAGTTCAGGGAAACTGGTTTCGGCGTCCCAAGTTGTTTCCAACTGACACATCAAATTGAGAATATGACGACGAATCACCAAATCTTCATGATCCAAAATATGACCTTTAACAACTGGTATTTCTCCTTTTCCCACCAAATCTTGATAAGCTTCAACCGACTTTTCGTTTTGTCCAAAAGCATACCAAGAATCCGAAATCGAAGAAGCACCAAGTCCAACCATCAATTGTGTTTTGCTAGAAGTGTAACCCATAAAATTACGGTGCAATTTCTTCTGAACCAAGGACTGATACAAGTCGTCTGCTTCCAAAGAAAAATGGTCCATTCCTACTTCGATGTAGCCAAGTTCTTCTAATAATTTTTTTCCGTTTTCGTATTGTTTACGTTTTTCTTCGCCAGAAGGCAAATCTTTCTCATCGAAACCGCGTTGCCCAACACCTTTTATCCAAGGCACATGCGCATAGGAATAAAATGCCAAACGGTCAGGTTTTAATTCTAAAGTTTTGCGGATTGTATATTCGGTTGTTTCCCAATTGGAATGTGGCAATCCGAATACCAAATCGTGCGAAATACTTTTATAACCAATCTCACGCGCCCATTGGGTTACATTTTCAACATTTTCAAAAGGTTGAACACGATGAATGGCTTTCTGAACTTTGATATCGTAATCCTGAACGCCAAAACTTACGCGTCTAAAACCTAAATCATACAGCGTTTGCAAATGTTCTTTGGTGGTATTATTAGGATGACCTTCAAAAGAAAATTCTTGATGTTCTGCAATTTCTACCGTTTCAAAAATACTTTCTAAAAGTCGTTTCAGATTTTCTGGAGAGAAAAAAGTCGGTGTACCTCCACCAAGATGTAATTCTTTAAGAATCGGTTTTTCATCAAATAATTCTAAATAAAGTTTCCATTCTTTAATCACAGATTCTAAATACGGAACTTCAACAGAATGTTGTTTGGTAATGCGTTTGTGACACGCACAAAATGTACATAAAGCCTCACAAAATGGCAAATGGAAATAAATGGAAATACCTTCTTTGGCATTCGTATCTTTAAAAGTTCTTATCACGCTTTGTTTCCATTTTTCAGTGGAAAAAGTGCTTTCGTCCCAATATGGAACAGTTGGATAAGAAGTGTAACGTGGTCCTGGAATATTGTATTTATCAACTAAAGAAATCATCTCGTACTTTGACATTAGTTATGAATAGCAAAGGTACGAAATAGAATCTTGATGCCTTAATTATAAAATATGATTTTCAATCGACAAACATTGAAAAAGACTATTACATTTTAATAATCTAGAAAAGTCAATTTAACGATTCTATCTTTACCTGCTAATATTAAGCTTTTAGAATCCAGCCACTCAAACGTATAAAATCCTTTTTCATCGGAGATTTTTGTCCAAGTTTTCCCGTAATCGTTAGAGTAGCTGATGTGTTGGTCGCCCAATGCCACAATCTCTTTCCCTTTGGATTTTGGTTTTATTTTCACACAAGTGGAGTAACCGGCATTTTGTCCTGAAGCTTGTATTTGCCATGTTTTCCCACCATCTTTTGTGGTGGCGATGTTGTTAATATTTTCGGATTGTTTGGTATAATCGCCTCCCACAGCGATTCCGAAATTTTCATCTGCAAAATCTATCGCATAAATCCCTTGGGAGGATGAACCTTGCACAAAAGGCGTTTCATAAACTTCCCAAACGTAAGGCGACTTCCAATCGAATTTGAAAATTCTAGCTTTTGTGCCACCTGTAGCAATCCATACTTTGTTACGATGCATGGCAACATTGGAATTGCTCGCTGCAAAATGCGCTTCACCTTTCGCATAAGTTGGGAGCTTTCGCAGCGGATCATCCACCAATTGTCTATTTTTTGAGGTGATAAAAAAATTAGGTTTTCCGTCGGGATAGGGATCGCTGATTGCAATGCCGTTATTATTACTAGAATTGACTTTGAAGCAATCAAAAAAAACGCTGGAATCAGACATTTTAGTAAGTTCCGAAACTTTGAGATTAGCAGCGGAAATACTATAAAATTGAGCGGGAGACCCCACATTAACAGTTTCAAAAAAGTTTTCCTGAAACCTTGCAATCACTCTGAATTCTTGATTTTTTGCATTTACTTTTATTTGACTTTTATCTTTAGGATTTCGAAAGTTAACATAACCAAATTTGGATTGCGAACCTGCATACCACACTTTCCCATCGTGCAACTGAATGGCTCTAATGCTAATTTTATCGGTAAATAATGTATCGATTTTGATGTTTTGAGATTTTGAGAAGCCGAAAATAGCTAAGCTGATAAATAGGAAAATTGATTTCATAGGTACAATTAATATTCGAAGGACAAATTACAATTTTTATGACAAATCTCGCGTCCGGGCGAAGGGCATTGCCGGAGCTCGTTATCCGCGGTGGCTGAGCGCAGCCGAAGCCCTTGCGGATAACAGCGACTGCCCGTAGACCGCAAAGACGCCCAAATAAAAAACCCGCATAAAAGCGGGCTAAAAATAGTATAATTAGTTGTTGGTGTCTTTGTGTGGATTGTTAAGATGGCTGTTGCGACGTCCATAGAAGATATAGACCAAAACGCCCAACAAAAGCCAGCCCGCAGACAATTCTAGAGCGTGCGCACTAAGATTGAGTATTAAATAAATATTGATAAACACGCCTAATGCTACCACGATTTTATAAGCAGGAACTTTGAAGCTTCTCTCCAAGTTAGGTTCTTTTTTACGCATAACCCAAACAGCGATACACACCAATGTAAAGGCAAACAATGTCCCGAAACTCGTCATATCCGCTAATGTCGAAATTGGCGTAAACGCTGCTACACAAGCAACTACAATCCCTAGAAGAATAATTCCTTTAGCTGGAGTTTTGGTTTTTGGATTAATCTCTCCTAAGAATTTTGGGATCAAACCATCTTTTGACATTCCGATAAAAATTCTGGATTGCCCCATCATCATCACCATAATTACAGAGATAAGCCCTACTGTCGCGGCAATAGTTATAATATTACTCGCCCAATGATAGCCTGCAATCTCAAATGCATAAGCTACTGGTGCTTTTATTGCCTCTGGGAATTTCCCTTCTGGATTAAAGTCTGTATAATGCATCATCCCTGTTAATACCAAAGACACACAGATATAAAGAGCGGTACAAATTAATAAAGACGTGATAATCGCAAAAGGCACATCTTTTTTCGGATTAATAGCTTCTCCTGCTTGCGTCGAAACGGCATCAAAACCTATATAAGCGAAGAAAATTGCGGCTGCTCCAGAAATAATTCCTTTGACACCATAGGCGGAAACCATTTCACCATCCGGATTTTTTATTAAAGTTTCGGCAGGAATAAAGGGTTTCCAGTTTTTAACACCATCTACAGCATTATAAAGGTCTGTATTGGTAAAAACGATATAAGCACCTGCAATTACTACAAAAATAACTGCAGAAGTTTTCATTATAACTATAAGATTATTAGCACCAGCAGCTTCTTTGGTTCCTTTAACCAACAAAGCAGTGATTAATAACACAATAATAAAAGCAGGTAAATTCATAGAGAAACCTTCCCCTGTAAAACTTGCAGGATCTGTCGTTAAGTAAGCGGGTAAATCAATACCAAATATCTTCAGAAATTTATTAAAATACCCGGACCAACTCACCGAGACCGCCATACTTGCCATGGCATACTCCAAAATAAGACACCAGCCCATGGCCCAAGCGAAAATCTCACCTACTGTGCCGTATGCATAAGCATAAGCCGAACCTTCTACTGGGATAATAGAAGCAAACTCCGCGTAACATAAGGCTGCAAAAACGCAAGCAATTCCAGCCACAATAAACGAAATTGCCAAAGCTGGACCTGCATGATAATAAGCACCCGTCCCCGTCAACACAAAAATCCCTCCTCCAATAATAGCTCCCACACCAATAGCTGTAAGGCTCCATTTACCAAGAACGCGCTTTAGCTGGCTTTTTTTCATATCCGCTTCGTAGGCACTTAGCGGCTTTTTAATCCAAATATTTGACATAAAAAATACTCTTTACTTCGTTTTTATTTTAAGCTTACGAAAATATAAAAAAAAGGCGATTACAGAACTAATTTCTAAAATTTTATTAAAATTCTTTAACACTCTAGCGACAAATCAGCTTTAAAGATATCATAATAATATTCCTTATTTTTTAATAATTATATATCTTTACAACATGTTAGAATTTTTCGTAGATCTTGCGTCCCAATACAAAGACTATCCCAGATATTTGGTTATTTTAGAAATCATTGCGACCGTTTTTGGTATCCTCAGTGTTTATTTTTCCATCAAAAAAAACATTTGGGTGTATCCCACTGGCTTGGTTTCCACGATTTTGTTCATATACATTATGTTTGTTTTCGGGCTTTTAGGCGACATGCTTATCAACGTTTATTACACGGTGATGAGCATCTACGGCTGGATTTTGTGGGCAAAACATTCGGATGACCATATCCATGTCCAAGTACAAAAAGCCTCAAAAAAAGATTGGTTCAATGCCAGTATTTTATTTGTATTGAGTATAATTTTTGTCGGAATAGTTTATTACTTCAAACCTTTTATCGACAACAAATTCAGTTTAGAAAATGTCAACCTCGGACTTTACCATTTGGATTGGGCCAATTATCTCGATATTTTAACAACCTCTTTATTCTTGGTCGGCATGCTGCTCATGGCAAAACGCTGCGTCGAAAACTGGATTTTTTGGATTGTCGCCGATATCATCTGCATCCCGATGATGGTTTACAAAGGCCTCGCCATCACATCTTTACAATATTTCGTGTTCAGTTTCATGGCCATTGTTGGTTATATCGAATGGCAGAAAAGTTTAAAACTTCAGCCCAAATCTTAGGAGCAGGACAAGCGTGCATTCTTCGACAATCCCAGCCCGCTTTCCGCTGCTAGGCTTCGCGCCAAAACAAAACCCCGACTGCTCAGGCTATTCGCTGCAATCGGGGCTAGATGTAGATTTTTTCTTTTGCTGGACTAATTGAGGTCACTCAATTTTTCGGCATATTCTTTAGAAAAAAGCGCTTTATCTTCTTTCAGTTTTTCAAGATTTTTTGGCAAAATATACGCGAACAAAAACCGGTTGTCCTCATCCACAAAAATCAGTTCCTTTTCTTCCCCATCAATAAGCGATGCAAAAACGTCCCACATCGACTCGCCTTTCAATTTTAACAATTCGAAAAAATCTTTAGCTTTTATTGTTATTTTCTTCATTCTTATACTTTTATTTTAAAAGCCTTTAATCATTAATTTTAAGCAGCACATTGGATCACACATCTTTTATAAAATCTTCATATTCGTAATAAAACATTTCGAAAGCCGACATTTTCTCAACAAAAAAATCAAAAATATCGGGCCACGAATTTTTATTAAAAATACTAACATTCGTTTTTGTAACCCAAATTCGGCTGATAACTTTCCCATTGTCCAAAACATAAAATTCATCTTTCGTAAAGTCGCCTACGTATTCTTCCAAAATAGATTCCAAGGACCAAATCTTCTCGAAATATGCATTTCGGAAAAGCTCATCTTTCATTTCGATATCCAGCGAAACTTCTACTTTTTTGTTATCCGCATAAAATTTAAAAGAAAAATCTTTTATTTTGGTATCATACAATAGCCATTTTCTCGGAAAAGCTTTCCCAAAAGCTGTCCAAAATTCTTTCTTTAACTGCGCCGCTTCTTGTTTTGAAAACACGTTTTTTAAATTATTAATGATTAATTTCCAGTTTCAAGTTTCAAGTTCCCAGTTCCCAGTTCCCAATTTCTAGTTCCCAATTCCCAGTTTCTTAAAGAATCAAATCAACTTTTGCTGCATTGAACTCTGCAATCAGCTTTTCAAAAACTTTTTCAACAGGAAGCACCTCATCGATCAAAGCCGAAGATTGTCCAATCTCCAACTCGCCTTCCACCAAATCGCCTTCGAACATGCCACGTTTTGCACGCGCGCGGCCAAGCGTTTCCTTTAGCGCCTCAACATTTCTGCCTTGCTCGTAAAGCGCCTCCAAATCTTGATAGAATTTATTTTTTATCAAACGTACTGGCGCCAATTCTTTCAAAGTTAACTGTGTGTCACCTTCTCCGATTTCAACAATTTTATTTTTAAAATTTTCATGAGAACTCGCCTCAGTTGTCGCGGCAAAACGTGATCCTACCTGTACAGCGTCTGCACCAAGAATCATCGCTGCTTTCATCTGCGCTCCTGTTGCAATACCGCCTGCAGCAATTAGTGGTGTTGTGATATGTCTTTTAACATTCGGGATTAGGGCTAAAGTTGTTGTTTCATCGCGGCCATTGTGACCACCTGCTTCAAAACCTTCTGCTACAATAGCATCCACGCCAGCATCTTGACATTTGATAGCAAACTTGGTAGATGATACCACGTGTGCCACTTTGATGCCTTCTTTCTTTAAAACATCAGTATAAGTTTTTGGATTTCCCGCTGAAGTGAAAACAATTTTTACTTTTTCCTCCAAAATGATATTGATGATTTCTTCTAAATTGGGATACAACAGCGCGATATTAACCCCGAAAGGCTTATCTGTCGCCGCTTTGCATTTTTTGATATTTTCGCGAAGAATGTCGGGATACATGCTTGCAGAACCAATAAGTCCCAATCCGCCATTGTTAGAAACCGCCGAAGCAAGCCTCCAGCCACTATGCCAAATCATCCCGCCTTGGATGATTGGATATTTAATATTAAAAAGTTCGGTTATTTTATTCATTTGTTGTTGATGTTCATAGGATTTTTTGGCAATCCCAAAGTCGATGAAAGACGACATAGGTTTTTAAATTTTCTCAAAAATAAGAAAAGTCTCATGGAATCAAAAACTAAATACAAAAATCCTTCTTTGTCAACGTGCGCAGCGCGCCCCGGCCTGAGTGGAGCTCTTTTGTTTTTTGAAAAAACAAAAAGCGGGAACGGAGGACGGAAATAGGCGCCAAAAAAAATGCTATTTTTACACTTTAATTAACAAAATGGATTTATCATTACGAACGGTAACGGTCTTACGTTATATTTTGCCATTGCGCGAAGGCGGCTCTTTGCCTGCTTTGGCGGAGGCGGATGACGACTTTAAATATGTATTAAAATTTCGTGGTGCGGGACACGGTGTAAAGGCCTTAATTTCTGAACTTATCGGAGGAAAGATTGCGCAAGCTTTGGGCTTCCGAACGCCTGAATTGGTGTTCGCATATCTGCATGAAGATTTTGGAAGGACTGAAGCTGATGAGGAAATTCAGGATTTGTTGAAAGCTAGTGTGGGACGAAATTTGGCTTTGCATTATCTTTCTGGTGCGATTAACTACGATCCTGCAGCGGTAAAAATTGACGCTCAGCTTTCGTCTGAAATCGTATGGCTAGATGCTTATCTAACCAATATCGACCGTACTTTCCGGAATACCAATATGCTGTATTGGCATAAAGAATTGTGGCTCATCGATCATGGTGCATCTTTGTACTTCCATCATTCTTGGGACAATTGGGAGAAGAATGCAGTCAGCAATTTCCCCATGATAAAAGATCATGTTCTGCTACCGCAAGCGGATCAACTGGATGAAGTGAATCTAAAATTTAAAACAATTTTGACCGATGACATTCTGCGTGACATTGTAGAACTTATTCCCGAAGATTGGCTGCAATGGCGCGATACAGAACTTTCTCCAGAGGAAATAAAAAAAGTCTATTTCCAGTTTTTGACCAGACGACTAGCGAATTCTGATAACTTTGTAAACGAAGCGAAAGATGCAAGAAGTAAAATTATATGAGTACGCGGTAATCCGATTGGTGCCAAAACCTGAGCGTGAAGAATTTATAAACGTTGGTTTGGTCATCTTTAGCAAACGTGAAAAATACATCAAAGTGAAAACCCATCTTTGTCCCGACAAAATGCAATGTTTTTTTTGCAAAACAGAATTTGAAGTTATTGAAAAACATTTGATGTCTTTCGAAAATGTTGCAAAAGGAGGTAAAGATTTTGGTCCGATTGCGCAATTGGAAATCCCAGAACGTTTCCGTTGGCTAACCGCAGTGCGGAGTTCTATCATCCAGACTTCGCGACCTCATCCTGGACAAGCTGTCGATTTGGATAAAACTTTTGAGCGCTTGTTCAGAGATTTAATTTTATAAAAAATATAATCGATTTAATAAAAAACAGAATCAATTATTTTTTTGATTCTGTTTTTCTTTTTAGGTTTAAAATTTTTAAATCTTAAATGTTAATAGGCTTCGCGATTAACAAGATCCATCGAAAATGCAGGCATACAAATCGCCACATAATCGCAAACCTCCGAAAATGGATTCGAATAACGAATGCGCGCACCTTTTTCAATCAAAATACTTTGTCCTTTCTCTACAATGACAATTTCGCCATCTATCTCAATTTGTTTTTTTCCAGAAATTATTAGTGTAAACTCGTCAAAATCTGGCGTCTGGTGTGGCTCGCTCCATCCTGGTGGCGCAGACATATACGCGATAGAAATATTCTTATGAGAAGTTGTATTTCCCCAATGTTCTTCGATGAGCTTCCCATCGGTGGTTGGGACAACAAAAGGTTTGGTTTGGATTTTATATTTTCTCATTTTAATTTTTTTATGAATTTAAGAATTAAAATGATAGGTTTTTACTTTTAAAACAAAATTGCTTTTTCGAGTTCCAGAAGTTTCTGTTTTCGCCAGATACCACCGCCGTAACCCGTGAGTTTTCCGTCGCTGCCAATCACACGATGACAAGGTATAAGAATCGATATTTTGTTAAGACCGTTGGCATTGGCTACCGCGCGCACCGCTTTTGGATTTCCCAAAATATGGGCTTGTTCTTGATAACTTCGCGTGGTCCCGTAAGGAATTGTACGAAGAATTTCCCAAACTCGTTTTTGAAAATCTGTTCCTACTGGCGAAAGTGGCACTGTAAATTCTTTTCTTTTGCCTTCGAAATATTCTTTCAGTTCTTTTTGTAAAGTTGTGAAATGTGGATTTTCTCCCTGAATAATATTAGCATCGAAATGTTTGGAAATTTGTTTCAATTCCGTGGGTAAAGCTTTTCTATCGGAAAATTCGAAAAGGCAAATTCCATGTTTGTCGGCACAAGCGATCATTGTCCCAATAGGAGTTTCGATACGTTTTAGGTCAATTACTTTTTCCATTTTGGATTGTGCTGGAGAAACGCCAAATATATTTTTAAAACTTTCATTAAAACCACTCAAACTTTCATAACCAATATCTAGTGCGGCATCTATAATATTTTCGCCGTCTTGAAGTTTTTTAAACGCGGAATTAATTTTAAACATTCTTTGAAATGCATGAAATGTCATACCATGATGTTTGAGAAACCAACGTCTAACATTGGCGGGCTCTAGGCCGCGTTGTACCAAATCATAATCCTTAAATTTCATCGATGGATCTTGTGATAAATCGTCTAACAATTTTTGGATTGCTTCGGGTGTTTGGTCGGGACTTTCCAAAGGTTTACAAATTTTACATGGGCGATAGCCTTTCAGGATTGGATCTTTGGTATTATCAAAAAACTCAACATTTTCTATTTTCGGTTTTCTTGCGGTACAAGTTGGACGACAAAAAACTCCCGTGGTTTTCACAGCCATCCAAAAAACGCCTTCAAAATCTGGATTTTTGTTGCAAGAAGCTTGATACATTATATCTTTGGAAAGTTTCATTTTTTATTTCAAAATTAAAAAAGAACGAAAAGGCTGACAACCGAAAAATGGACAAATATTTTTCTATTAAATTCTCACAATTTAAACGCGATTATTAGGGGTTTTATTTAATTCTGAAATTTACAAATTTATTAAAACAAGAATTTATAATGCGCACAAAAATGCCATTGTATCGACATTATCTGCGTAGGTATCAAGGGCTGGTTGTTGTGCCATTCCTAGTTTTATGCTTTCAAATTCCAAATCCATGTTTGTTACAATCGTCTGAATTTCGTTTTCATTTTCTTTAATAAAATCGCTAATATCCTCCAAAGTTTTGTAACGACTAAAATGCAAAACCGAAAGTGGACTAAATAGTTTGTCGTCTTGCTTCAACATTACAAAATTGTTATCCCAAAATTGATCTTGATTCAATAAATAGACTGCACGATTGTAATCGTAGTTATTCGCGTACTTGTTATGATTGATGATGTTTTGATAGTTTAAAAAATTCTCAAACAATCTATCCAATTTAAAATTTTCAGGAATTAAAAGTCGCGTCACATTGCGACATCCCAAACCATAATAAATAAAAATATCGTCAGCTAATTTTTGTAATTCTTCATCTGTCTCATGACCTGATAAAACCGCAAGACTTGTTCTATTTTTTCGGATAATTGCAGATTTGTCTTTAAAATAATATTCGAGGTAACGTGCCGTATTGTTACTTCCCGTCGCAATAACGGCATCAAAATTTTCTAGGCGTTCTACCAATTCGTATCGTACAGAATCATTACTAAATTCTTTCCATAAATTAAGTAAAAACGGAATGACAAGTCTATCTTTTGATGACAATTTAATCATTGGAATATTGTCTGACAATATCACCGACATCACATCATGCCAACCAACCATTGGGATATTTCCTGCCAGAATTAGTCCGACTTTTTTACCAGAATCCTGAAAACTGTATTTTGCTAACCAAGCTTTGATAGCTTCCACATTCAGCAACTGTGCCCAAGTATTAAGCGCAAAGCGCATATTATGCTCATCGAACCAAGGATTTTCGACCTTGGATTGTTTAAGAACGTTTGCGAAATTTTGTTGCTTAGCATTATAATTATCAGGTGCTTGTGCTAAAAAATCAAATAAAAATTCGCCTACTTTAGCCAGACCATAAATTTTGTCATTGTTCATCATTACTTATCTTATTTTTCGTAATTTTGCACAAAATTATAAAATAATATAGCAATGGCTATTAAAATAACAGATGAATGTATTAATTGCGGAGCTTGTGAACCAGAATGTCCAAACAACGCAATCTATGAAGGCGCAGTAGACTGGAAAGCATCCGAAGGAACAGCACTCCAGGGTAGAGTTACTTTAACCTCTGGATTAACAGTAGATGCAGATGCACCACAAGAACCGGTGAGTGATGATATATATTTCATCGTTTCGGATAAGTGTACAGAATGTAAAGGCTTCCATGAAGAGCCACAATGTGCGGCAGTATGTCCTGTAGATTGTTGTGTACCAGATGATGACCATGTAGAATCAGAAGAATCTTTATTGGCTAAAAAAGCTTTTTTACACAACGAATAACATTGTTAGAAAACACCAAAATCTAATAAAATAAAATGAAAAAACACAATTTCAGTGCTGGACCAAGTATCCTTCCTCAAGAAGTCTTTCAAAAAGCTTCGGAAGCGGTTTTGGACTTTAATGGCATGGGACTTTCTATACTAGAAATCTCTCACCGAAGTAAAGAATTTGTTGCTGTAATGGACGAGGCCAGAGCCATCGTAAAACGCTTGATGAATCTAGGTGACGATTACGAAGTGCTTTATCTGCAAGGTGGCGCAAGTCTCCAATTTTTGATGACACCACTTAACCTTCTTACAGAAAACGGAAAAGCAGCTTATACCGATACCGGAACTTGGGCTGCAGGAGCGATAAAAGAAGCTAAAAAAATTGGCAATATTGATGTTGTAGCCTCTTCAAAAGAGGACAACTACAGCTATATCCCGAAAGACTATAAAGTAGGCGCAGATTACGATTATTTCCATTGCACATCCAACAATACCATCTACGGAACACAAATGAAAGAATTCCCGAAAGTAGATACACTGTTGGTTTGCGACATGTCGTCTGACATTTTTAGCCGTCAGTTAGACTTTTCAAAATTTGATTTGATTTACGCAGGCGCTCAAAAAAACATGGGGCCAGCTGGTGCTGTCTTGGTCGTTGTTAAGAAAGATATCTTAGGAAAAACTGGACGTAATCTCCCTTCTTATATGGATTTAGGATTGCACATTGCTAAAGAGTCCATGTTAAATACGCCGCCAGTTTTTGCAGTATATGTTTCCTATTTAACGCTGAAACATTTGGAAGAAAACGGAGGCATCGCTGCTGCTGAAACAAAAAATGAAGCCAAAGCAAAACTTCTGTATGACGAGATTGACAGCAATCCTTTATTCGAAGGATATGCAGCAAAAGAAGATCGCTCGTTAATGAATGTTTCATTCAAATTAACAGATGAAAGTAAAAAAGAAGCTTTTGATGAAGCTTGGAAAGCAGCAGGAATCAGTGGACTAAACGGACACAGAAGTCTAGGAGGTTACCGTGCAAGCATCTATAACGCGATGCCGATAGAAAGCGTACAAGTTTTGGTTGATGTCATGAAAAACTTCGCGTAATACTTTGAAGAAATAATAATTAAACGCCTTCTATTTTCAATATTAGAAGGTGTTTTTGTAGATAATAATGAATTTGCAAAAATATTTTTGACAGTTTTTTAAACTTTTGTATTTTTGTTCAATTTTAAAATTAAATAACAGCTAGCATCAACATGATAGCGTTAATAAAACACTAAACAATGAAAGTTCTTGCAAACGACGGGATTTCCCAATCCGCAATTGACAAACTTACCGAAGCTGGCATCACCGTACTCGAAAACAGAGTAGCACGTGAACATCTTGCAAAATTCATCAATGACAACCAAGTAGATGTTCTTTTGGTAAGAAGTGCTACACAAATTCGTGCAGAACTTATCGACGAATGCCCTAGCCTGAAAATCCTTGGACGTGGCGGTATTGGGATGGACAATATCGATGTTGACTACGCAATAGACAAGGGTCTTTACGTCATCAACACACCCACGGCGTCTTGCAAGTCCGTTGCAGAATTGGTCTTTGCACATTTCTTTGGTTTAGCCCGCAACCTGCACGAGTCTAATAGATTGATGCCACTAGAAGGTGACACCAAGTTTGATAGTCTCAAAAAATCATTTGCTAAAGCTTTTGAGCTATCAGGAAAAACATTAGGCATAGTAGGATTAGGAAAAATAGGAATTGAAGTTGCCAAGATAGGAATCAGCCTAGGCATGAAGGTTATCGCCTATAACAGAACACCTAAAACAGAACAGATAGAACTTCACTTTTTCGATGGACAAAGTCTGACTTTCCAAATAAAATCTGTAACTTTAGAAGATGTCTTACAAAAAGCCGACTTTATAAGCATTAATACGAGCAAACTTAATGCTTACATCATCGACGCGCCAGAAATGGAAATGATGAAAGATGGTGTTTTCATTGCCAATACAGCTCGTGGTGGTGTTATCAACGAAGTAGCGCTTATAGACTATATAGAAAATGGAAAAATAGCAGGTGCTGCTTTGGATGTTTTCGAAAACGAACCGCAGCCAGAGTTACCACTATTAATGAATCCTGCATTGTCATTATCCCCACATATCGGAGGAAATACAATAGATGCGCAAGAAAGAATAGGACTAGAACTTGCCGAGCAAATCATAAACATCAAAAAGGAATTAGAATAATGCCGACTTTCAAAGCTTTCAAAGGTGTAAGACCTCATCCAGAACTTATGGATGTTTTCCCAACGCCTTCTTTAGACAATTTTTCTCAGGAAGAAATCAACGACAAGGCCAATATCGAGGATTCTTATATCCAAATGATAAAACCTGCCGTGGTTAGCAAATCCAAAGATGTTGATCGCAACTTAAGAAAAGTGCGCACCAATTTTGAGGAAATGTTAGAAGCTAAAAAGTTAACACAAGACGATTCTTCCTATTATCTTTACGAACAAATATTACCAAATAAATCAAGCTTCAGAGGTCTTTTGGGATTGGTAAGTGTTGATGATTTTTTCAATGGAAAAATTAAAAAGCACGAATCCACCATCACCGAGCGCAAAATGAAAATGGCGCATTATCTTGACAAAGTCCATCTACAGGCAGAACCCGTATTGCTAACTTACAATGCCAATGCTAAAGTAGAATTGCTCATGTCGCACGAACAGAAAAATGTGCCGATTATCAACTATTTGGACAATCAAGGTGTAAGACACAAAATCTGGAAAATAGACAACCGACTGAAGCTCCAACAGTTCAAAGAGGTATTGGATCCTATTGATTCTTTCTACATTGCAGATGGACACCACAGAATCGGAAGTGTTGGCGAGCATGCCAAACGCCTTCGTGATAAGAATAAAAAATATTCTGGATTAGAACATTTTAACTTTGTATACAGCTTTATTGTTTCTAACCAATCCATAAAAATCCACGATTACAACCGTCTTTTAAAAGATTTGAACGGGCTAAACCCCAAGCAACTCTTGGAAGCTTTAGCAAAAGATTTCCAAATACACGAAAAAGGTGACGAGATCTACTATCCTTCGCAAAAATTCCATATTAGCATGTATCTCGATGGCAAATTCTACAGTCTCCATGTGAAACATGATATTCGCGTGGAAGAAAAAGGACACAACGATATGGACCATTATCTATTGGAAAAATATGTTTTTGATAAAATTTTGAAGCTAGATACTGAAGAAAAACGTGCCGAAAAAACAGACTATATCAAAGGAAATTCTTGTAAAGAAAGTATTATAAAAATTAAAGAAAAGGTAGATTCTGGGGTTTATAAAGTAGGCTTTGGCATTTATCCTGTAAGCTTCCAAGATCTCATTAAAATATCTGATAAGAAAATAAAAATGCCTCCAAAGTGTACTTACATCGAGCCAAAACTAATCACTGCCTTAATGATGTATGATATGAAATAAATTTTACTTTATACAAAATAAATAAGGGACAATAATCAAAGTTATTGTCCCTTTTTTAATGCATTTCTATTGTTCTTTCTAAATTTAAGTCTCGATTTTGTATCGTTAGTATTATGTGCAAAGCTGGTGCGCCCCGGATGGAACGGCCTGTCGGAGCTCGCGCCGCAGGTGCGGGCAATAGCCAAGGCGCGGCGCAGCGACTAGTGACAGCCGGAAATGGCGCCCAAATAAAAAAGCTGCCTCCGAAGAAACAGCTTTTGTATATTAATTGATTGTGAGAAGTTTTAGCTTCCTACTTTTACCAATTCTACATCAAAAATCAACCAGGCATTAGCCGGGATAACGCCTCCAGCACCTCTTTCGCCATATCCTAAGCTTGACGGAATAAGCAGTGTTGCGGTTTCGCCTTCTTTAAGAAGTAGGATGCCTTCGTCCCAACCTTTGATAACTTGTCCTACGCCAATAGGGATCTGGATAGGCTCGCCTCTTTTGAAAGAGTTGTCGAATTCCTCACCGTCCACCAACTTTCCAGCATAATGTACGGATACGATATCTCCAGATTTTGGTGTGCTACCAGCTTCGTTTTTCTTTGTGATTTTGTAATAAAGTCCAGAAGCTGTTGACTGCATTTCGGCCTTTAAAGCATTCACCAATTTGTCTTGGTTAGCTTGAAATTCCTGAAGTTTTTTAAGACGTTCTGCTTCTGCTTTGGCTTCGAAAGCTTTGTTGTTTTCTTCGATTTTCGCTTTACCTTCTTCGAAAGTTTTAAGCGCGTCATATTTTTTGTACTGATCGCCTTTGCTAAAAATTGTAACTTTCTGAAGAACTACATCTTCTTTTGGTTTGTCATTCGCAGCTTTTTCTACCGTTGCAATAGCATCGATAACCTCGTTGCCTTTTACCACTTTTCCAAAAATCGTGTGTCTGCCGTCTAACCAAGGCGTAGCCACTTCTGTAATGAAGAACTGAGAGCCATTGGTATTAGGACCAGAGTTCGCCATAGAAAGTATTCCTTTTCCTGTATGTTGTAGGTCATTTTTTTCATCAGCAAATTTGTATCCTGGATCGCCCATTCCTGTTCCTTTCGGGTCGCCACCTTGGATCATAAAATCCTTGATTACTCTGTGGAATATTGTCCCATCATAGAAAGGTACTTTGTCTGCTTTCGCTTTGTTAGGGATTTTGCCTTCTGCTAATCCTACGAAGTTAGCTACTGTTACAGGTGCTTTTTCGTCTTCGAGTTTAACAAGCATTTCGCCTTTTGAAGTTTGCATCTTAGCATATAAACCATCTGTAAGGCTGTTGTAAGTTTCTTTGTCTATTTCCAATGTTTTACAGTTTAATAATGTTAATAATATCGGTACAAATAGTAGTTTTTTCATATATATTTTTAATTATAGTGTCCTTATTTTAATGATAATTGGCATGTCGCTAGCAATCTTATCATTGTCACCGTAAGATCCAAATCCTAAGGCAGAAGGCACCAACAAGGTAGCTTCCTGTCCTTTTTTCATATAGCGTACCGCATCTTCTACTGGGCGAAGATCATCAAATTTCCCTAACTCTTGATCTTTGATTTGTTTGGCATTATCATACAATTTCACCATATCAAAATCATAGATGTCATATTCGTAACTTAGTTTTTCGCCATCATTTTTTTTATGGTTTGAAGCTAGATTTTCGATATCTACCCAATAATTCATTCCCATGGAATAGAATTTTTTATCTTGCGCATCAATCCATTGTTGGATCTGCTGTCGTTCCAAAATATTAAGATTCTTGTTTCTGGTTTTGGAAGCTTCCATCTCTTCGTGCGATACTTCGTTGGAAGTCGCTTCGTAGATAGGACTTTGTTTGATACAAGAGCTAAGCATGCCGATGCTTAAAAGAATTATTTTTTTCATAAATATCTTGCGAAAATAAGAAATTATTAGTCATTTCTTTCCATTTCCAGATATAAAAAAAGCCGACAAAAGTCGACTTTATGATATTTTAAGATAAGTTCTAGTATTTTTTATCAACCTTAACTCTCCATCCGAAGATATCCTCCGCATTATTCGTTTGAATGTCTACCAAAGCTTTTTTCAAAATGTAAGCAAAGCTTTCGTCATCTGACAAAGTTGGCAAAACAAATTTCTCATCACCATAACCGATAGCTTCGAATCTTGTTGTAACTACCGCAGTACCCACGCCCCAAGCTTCTTTCAAGCTACCATCTTTAGCCGCTGCAACCACATCTGCCACTTTAACATCGCCGACAACTAAATTAATTCCTTTATTTTTAGCCAATTGAATAAAGCTATCTCTGGTCACACCGTCCAGAATCTTTTCTGATGTACTAGGTGTATAGATGGTATCATTAATGCGTACAAAAACATTCATGGTACCACTTTCTTCAAAATATTCGTGGGTTGCGTCATCTGTCCAAATAACTTGGTCATAACCTTCATCGATAGCCAATTGTGTTGGATAGAATGATGCAGCATAATTACCTGCTGCTTTTGCAAATCCCACTCCTCCGTTAGCAGAACGAGAATAGTAATCCGATATTTTTACAGAAACTGGTGCAGAATAATAACTTTTTGCAGGTGTTGCAACAATCGCAAACATATATTTGTTAGATACTCTCGCTTTCAAAACTTCTTCTGTAGCGAAAACGACTGGACGAAGATACAAAGAAGTTCCTTCTCCTTTTGGTATCCATGCTCTGTCAACATCAACCAACGCATTAAGCCCATCGATAAAAGCCTCTCTTGGAATTTCTGGAATTGCTAAACGCTTAGCTGATTTATTAATTCTTTCAAAATTTTTCTCGGGACGGAATAAAAATACGTCATCATTTTCATCTTTGTAGGCTTTCATTCCTTCGAAACAAGCTTGTCCATAATTAACCCCCATCATGGCTGGTGTAAAAGGAAGTGGTCCGTAAGGAACCAATTTAACATCACCCCATTTTCCGTCTTCGTATTCACAAATAATCATGTGATCTATGAAAGTATCTCCGAACGAAAAGTTATTAGGATCAAAAGTAGCTAGCTTAGAATTTTCTGTCTTTTGAATTATCATTTTTGAATTTTTTTATGTAGTCTTACAAATATATAATAATTTTTTTAATCTCAAAAAATAAGTTTATATTTGAAAAAAAAGATGATAAATAGAGAAATAATTACGACTAAAGACGGAAGCAAAACACTATATATCAATAACTTAAATGAAAGCTACCATTCTCAATACGGCGCCTTACAAGAAGCCGAACATGTATTTATTAATAATGGATTCATAAAAATAAATAATTATCAAATTAATATTTTAGAACTAGGTTTAGGGACAGGTCTTAACCTTTTAGTAACAATTAATGAATTATTGAAAAATGACAAAAATCATATAATTCACTATTTTGGAATTGAGAAATATCCTGTTAATGAATCCGAAATTGAAGCCCTAAGTTATGCTAAGCATTTTAAAAATCCAGAAATAGCATTATTAGAAAAGAAAATACATGCTGCCGCTTGGAATGAAATGATTGAAATCACACCAAATTTCTATTTAACAAAAATAAAAGCTGATTTTTTTGATATTAAAAACCTGGAATTACCTCCAATAGATTTAGTATATTTTGATTGTTTCGGCGCTAAAGTCCAACCCGACTTGTGGGAAAAAGATTTATTCGAAATCGTTGCTGACAAAATGAGAATTAATGGCTTACTCACAACATATTCTTCCAAAGGCAGTGTCAGACGATGTTTGCAAGAACTTAATTTTGAGGTTCAAAAATTAGCTGGTCCTCCTGGAAAACGAGAAATGCTCAACGCGATAAAGCTTTCCTAGATTTTTTTTCAAATTAAAAGCTTATATTTATTGAACCAAAAGCAAACTATGATTGACAAAATAAACATTAGAGTATACGGAATCTGTATAAAAAATCAGGCTGTACTAAGCCTCCATGAAGAATACGCTGGCGAATTTTTAACCAAACTTCCCGGCGGAGGATTAGAATATGGAGAAAGCGTTATCGCATGTCTAAAGCGTGAGTTTTCCGAAGAACTAAATGTTGAGATAGATGTTATAAAACATTTTTACACGCAAGAAGAATTTTTAGTATCGAGATTTCGTGAGAACGAGCAGCTTCTGACCATCTATTATCTTTGTGAAATCAAAAACGAAGAAGATATGCTCATCATCGACCCTTGTATCGAAACAGCAGAATGGATTCCCTTAACGAAAGAAAACCCATTCCCACTACCAATCGACAATATTGTTTTTGAAAAATTAAAACAAGAGTATCTATAAATTTACTTTTGTACTTTAAAATCTTGATAACCTGGATAAGGTTTCAGATAACCATAATTCCAATTACTAATAAGAAGGCTTTCTACAAAAAAATCTTCTCTTGATTTGTGCGGATTATAAGGCGTTTTAAGACTTACATCTGCCATATTACCTTTTACATTCCACCAAAAAGCACTCCATCCACCGCGCAGTTCTTTAATTATTTCGTACACGGTTTTCCCAGTGGCACGGTTCATCAATTTTGCAAAAACTTGCCCTTCTGTTGTCGTCAAATCGCGCAATTGTTTTTCGTATTCATTCGCTAATTCTTCTTGCCGTTTTTTTATGTATTTCGTTTTCGCTCTGTCATCCATAGATTTGGTTTCATCGTCCAGACCTCTGTATTGCTCTAGCGCATGTAAAAAAAGCGGATATACACGATTTAACTTCTTATTTAAAAAGAAATAAAAATTACGATCCAGTTGATTATTAAATTTGGGATTTGCTCGAATCAAAAGTTCATCCATTACCACCACTTGTTCTCCATTGATATCATAGATTTTCGCTTTTTGAACTTCGTCATAATAATACCAATTTCCGAATTCATCTTTTTTTAGTTTATCTCTTGGCATTTCGCTCAGCGCTTTAGGAACTTGCATAACTTCCGTTTCATTTTGCGCTACCACATAAGACCCTACAAAGATGCTTAAAACCAAAAATAACTTATAAAATTTCATTACTTTTACCTCACATTTGAAACTTGACTATTATCAAAAATCATTCCTATTATGAAGTTTGAAAAAAAATCCTTGAAATTTTTAGAAGAATACCTTAATACTGCTTCACCAACAGGTTACGAACATGCTGGACAAAAGCTCTGGACTAATTATATTAAGAATTACGTTGACAAAATAGAATTCGATCATTATGGTACCGCCTATGGTATTATTAATCCAGAAGCAGAATTCAAAGTCGTTATAGAAGCCCATGCGGATGAAATCAGTTGGTATGTTAATTACATTACCGATGATGGGTTAATCTACGTCATTAGAAATGGAGGATCAGACCAAACAATAGCTCCTTCAAAAGTGGTTAATATCCATGGAGAAAAAGGTATTATTAAAGGTGTTTTCGGTTGGCCAGCAATTCATACAAGAACCAATCAAAATGAACCCACTCCCAAAATTGAAAACATCTTTATCGATTGCGGTGCAACAACCAAACAAGAAGTTGAAGACTTAGGCATTTTTGTAGGCTGCATGATAACTTATCCCGACGAATTTTTTGAATTAAACGACCGTTATTTTGTTTGTCGAGCTTTGGATAACCGCATTGGAGGTTTTATGATTGCAGAAGTTGCACGACTTTTAAAAGAGAATAAAAAAACACTTCCTTTCGGGTTGTACATTACAAACTCTGTTCAGGAAGAAGTTGGTCTTTATGGCGCAAAAATGATTGCAGACACCATCAAACCAAATATCGCTATTGTTACCGATGTTACCCACGACACCACCACACCCATGATTGAAAAGAAAAAAGAAGGCGAGCAGAAATGCGGTGACGGCCCTGTTGTTTTCTTTGCACCAAGCGTTCATCACAACATTCGTGAACTAATTATCGATACTGCAAAAAATAAAAAAATACCTTTCCAACGAGCCGCAGCAAGTCGTGCGACAGGAACCGACACGGACGCTTTTGCACATTCCAATGGCGGCGTGCCAAGTGCTTTAATATCCTTGCCTTTACGCTATATGCACACGACGGTTGAGATGGTTTCTAAAGAAGATGTTTACAATGTTATTCAATTGATTTACGAATGCCTTTTGAAAATTAAACCAAATATGAAATTAAAATATCATTAATCCTCTACAAAAAATCGAAAATAAAAGTAAAACAATTAGTAAAAATGAAAAATAAATTAATCGCACCTTCCCTATTATCTGCAGATTTTGGAAATCTACAACGCGACATTACTATGCTTAACGAAAGTCAAGCCGATTGGTTGCATGTTGATGTGATGGACGGAAGATTTGTCCCCAATATTTCCTTCGGATTTCCAGTGATGAAAACCATTCAGGAACACGCAAAAAAATTCGTAGATGTCCATTTAATGATCGTCGAGCCAGAAAAATACGTTGACGAATTTATCAATATGGGCGCCGATTTGGTTTCAGTACATTTCGAAGCCTGCACCCATCTTCACCGCGTTATTAATCAAATCCAAGATCGGGGTGCAAAAGCAGGTGTTGTCCTTAATCCGGCAACGCCAGTTATGTTATTGGAAGATATTATTAAAGAGGTTGATTTGGTTTTATTAATGAGTGTAAATCCTGGATTTGGCGGACAAAAATTTATTGAAAACACCTACAAGAAAGTTAAAGAAACCAAAAACTTAATCCTGGACAACAATTCTACAGCTTTGATACAAGTGGATGGTGGCGTTAATCTTGATAATGCCTCAAAATTATTCGAAGCTGGCGCGGATGTCTTGGTGGCTGGAAATGCAGTTTTTGCATCCGAAAATCCTGCTAAAACAATTGAACTTTTAAAACTTTAAAGTTTATTAAAATTCAACCAATAAAAAAGCGACATCCAAAAGATGTCGCTTTAATTTTTCAATCTATTACTTAGAAAATTTCTCTTCCAGAAAAATGGAACTGAGCTTCGATAAGCGCATTCTCATCAGAATCTGAACCGTGTACAGCATTTTCGCCAACACTTCTTGCAAACATTTTTCTAATAGTACCTTCTGCAGCATCTGCAGGATTAGTAGCACCAATTAATGTGCGGAAATCTTCAACAGCATTATCTTTTTCCAAAACCGCCGCAACGATTGGTCCCGAAGACATAAATTCTACTAACTCTCCATAGAAAGGTCTTTCTGCGTGAACTTCATAAAACTTTTTAGCATCTGCTACGGTAAGTTGTGTAAGTTTTAGCGCTTTAAACTTGAATCCAGCTTCTGCGATTTTCCCTAAAATAGCACCAATATGTCCATCTGCAACAGCATCTGGTTTTATCATGGTGAAAGTAATTTTTCCTGACATTGATTTTTTAAATTAATTCTATGCAAATTTACAATTTTTTATATATATTTGCTACTGAATTTCTCAATAAGAGATGATGATAATTTTTGGCACACAGTTTGCTACTAATTATTACGATTCTCATGTTTAATTTGAGTTTTCATGGTTATTAGTTTTTACCCAGCCTCGGCTGGGTTTTTTTATTTTTAAAAATTCGATTATTTAATATATAAACATAAAAAAGGTTTCAAAAAACTCTTGAAACCTTTATATACTTAGATGAACATTACATTATTTTAAATGTTGCTCTTCCGCCTCATCCATTAATTTAACATAGTTAAAATAACGATTCTGTTCAATCTTTCCTTCTTCTATTGCTTCCAGAACGGCGCATTTTGGCTCATTGAGATGAAGACAGTTGTGAAATTTACAATGTTGTCCTGTTTTAAAAATTTCCGGAAAATAATGTTGTATTTCCTCTTTCTCAACATCAATCAAAGCAAACTCTCGGACGCCTGGCGTGTCAATCACTGCGCCACCAAATTCCCAAAAATGCATTTGTGCAAAAGTTGTGGTATGTTTTCCTTTGAGATGCACATCAGAAATTTCTCCCGTTTTGAGATTAAGATTGGGCTGCAAGGCATTTACCAAAGTTGACTTTCCACTTCCCGAATGCCCAAAAAATAAAGAAATTTTGTCTTTGATTATATCTTGTAAAGTTTCTAAATTGTGTTTTGTGTACGATGAAATCTCAAGGCTGTCGTAGCCAATGTCATCGTAAATGAATTTAATGGTGTTTAATAATTCAAAATCATCATCCGAGAGAACATCGACTTTATTAAATAAAATTAATGGTTTTATATCATAAGCTTCACAACACACCAAAAATCGGTCTAGAAAACCCAAAGAAGTCTCTGGATGTTTCAATGTGAAAATAATGCAAGCCAAGTCCATATTCGAAGCGATGATGTGCGCTTCTTTGGAAAGGTTAACCGATTTTCGAATGATATAATTCTTTCGTGGAAAGATTTTAGTAATCCAAGCGATGTCATCTTGCTCCAAAGTAAACTCCACCGAATCGCCCACTGCCAAAGGATTTGTTAATCTTGTTTTTATCAGTTTGAATTTTCCTCTGATACGTGCTTCATAGATTTTTTTTTCAGATTCTTCTAAAACCTGATACCAACTTCCGGTAGATTTAATAACGATTCCTTGCATTAATTTTTAATAAAAAACTTCACTGTTACAATGGAGACAAAGCTAACAATTTATAATTGCTCTCGCAAAGCTCAATTTGTAGAAGTGAAGTTTTGTGATTTTGAACTATCAAAAACTATCTGTTGATCATTATATTGTTTTGAACCTCGATTGATTCTTCGTGAATGGCTTTGAATATTTTTTCAATAAAATCCTGGCTCATACTAGATTCATTGGCTTTTTGCGCAGCATATTCAGCAATAATCTTCCACCGCTCTGGCTGGAAAATAGCGATATTATTCTCTTTTTTTAATGTTCCAATTTTTTCAGAAATTTTCATACGTTGCGACAACAATTCAATGAGTTGAAAATCCAAATCACTGATTAGAGTTCTGTATTTCCCCATTTCGTCTTCGTAACCAGAAATGTCCGACCTACGAATCTGAATATCATTAATCATTTGTGCTAGAACTTCTGGCGTAATCTGTTGCGCAGCATCACTCCAAGCTTCATCAGGATTACAATGGCTTTCAATAATTGCACCTTCGTAACCTACATTAAAAGCTTCCTGCGTTACGCTGGCAAGCCCAGTTCTATTTCCACAAATATGCGAAGGGTCGATAAACATTGGGATATTTGGGAATTGATGTTTAAAATCTAAAGCTATTTGCCAATTCGGAATGTTGCGGTATTTTGTTTTTTGGTAAGTCGAAAACCCCCGATGAATAACACCCAAATTTTTAACATCTTGACCCAAAAGTCGTTCTAGCGCACCAATCCATAATGCCAAATCTGGATTAACTGGGTTTTTCACCAAAACAGGTTTTTCTGTTCCACGAAGTGCTTGCGCGATTTCCTGAACTGTGAATGGATTAACCGTTGAGCGCGCACCAATCCACAAAACATCAACATCTGCTTCCAAGGCTGCAAAAACATGGTGTGCATTAGCAACTTCCGTAGCGGTTTTGAAACCATATTCTTCCTTAACCTTTTTCAACCAGTTCAGTCCAATAACGCCGACACCTTCAAAGCCATTCGGTTTTGTGCGAGGTTTCCAAATTCCCGCACGGAAAACTGAAACGTCAGCATCGCTTTCTTTAAGTCTTTTCGCTGTTTCTAGCATTTGACTTTCGCTTTCTGCAGAACATGGCCCTGCAATAATCATTGGTTTTTCAAAACCTGTTATCCAATTATTTTCTAAGTCGTTTAAGTTCATTTTATATCGTTCCTTTTTATGAGTAATAATACAATAGTCTATCTGTTATAAATCAAAATTTATAATTCTTTAGCAAAAAATGTTGTTTAAAAAAATCTTAAATGTGACACGGAACATGAATATTCCGTTTATTTTTTGAAAAAGAAATTTAGTTAGCTATACCAATAATATCGGTAATAACTTTTAAAATTTCTATAATAAGTTCCAAAATAGCTAAACAATCCACCAAAAATAAAGGCAGATACTAAAGTAAAGAAATATGGAAATTTTATCGCTTCCATTAATAAGTCCTTTTGACAAAGGCTTTTCAGCTAGTTTGATTAATAATTTTTCTACAATTCGGTAGAAATACAGAACAAATATATGACTTTATGACAAATTACAACAAAATATTATTATTTTTTTCAAAGGCAAAAAATTAAAAATCTTAGGATTAAGACAAATCAAACCGCATCAAATCATTAAGATCTTTAAGTACAGGATTAATCTCAGAGAATTTTTCGAAAAGTTTTTTCTTGGTCATCACTTCTTGAACGATGCTTTTGTCTTCTTTAAAACTCAAGCGAATCGAGAAGTTTTTAATTTTGTGTTTGAAATGATTAACAAATTCTCCCGCAACTTTGTCAAATTCAGCTTTTGCTGTCGAAGAAGAATACAAAACTTCGATTTGTGATTCGTTGATTTTGGTAAGTTTAAAATTGTTTATTGCATTATAAGCCACTGAATCCAACTTTGACAATTTCAACAAAAAACCTTTCCATTCGCGTTCTAAATCAGCTTGTGAAAAATGCTCATTTGGTAAATCCTCTTCAATAGGGGCAAAAAGTTCAGTCGATTCTTCTTTTTTATTTAGAAAAGCATTGATACTAAATTCTGACGATCGCGCTTGTTGCGCCAAAGGCTTTGCTGATTTCTCAACTTTTGGTGGTGCTTCTGGAAAATTTGGTACCGATTTTTTTACCTCAACCTCGCTTTTATTTTGAGGAACTGGCGCATTGGAATTGGGAGATGTTTTTAAATTAGCTTGTAGAAGAGGTGCTAATATTAAGAACTTTTTTTTTTAGCTTCTAATCCTGCTGTAAGACTAGAAAGTTGCATCAATGCAATCTCAACTGTCAAACGTGGATTTTTGGAATTTTTGTAATTGATATCTGCGAAATTACAAATCTCAATTGCATCTATTAACTGTTGGGCTGACCATTTTTGACTTTGATCGAAGAATTTTTGTTTCGTCTTTTCTCCAACTTCAATTAATGCTAAAGTTTGAGGATTTTGTGACATCATCAAATCCCGAAAATGACTTCCTAATCCAGCAATGAAAACATGTGGATCAAAACCTTTTTTAACAATTGTATCAAAAGCGGTTAATACTTCTGGAATTTTATTGTCTTTCGCAAAATCTACGATATTAAGATATTGATCGTAATCTAAAATATTAAGAACTTCAGCAGCTTTCTCTAAAGTGATATTTTTCTGAGAAAAAGTTGACAATCTATCAAAAATCGATAAGGCATCACGCAAGGCGCCATCGGCTTTTTGAGCAACCATATACAGCGCATCATCTTCGTAAGCAATGCCTTCTTTGTCAGCAATTTTCCTAAGATGATCTTGGATATCCTCTATCGTAATTCTTTTGAAATCATAAATCTGACAACGCGACAAAATGGTCGGGATAATCTTATGTTTCTCTGTTGTTGCTAAAATGAAAATCGCATGAGCAGGGGGTTCTTCCAAAGTTTTAAGAAAAGCGTTGAAAGCCGCGGTTGACAACATGTGAACCTCATCGATGATGTAAACCTTATATTTCCCAACTTGTGGTGCAAACCTTACTTGATCGGTTAAATCTCGAATATCATCAACCGAGTTATTGGAAGCAGCATCTAACTCATAAATATTAAGTGCAAAGCCATCATCATCATTAGCGCCAGATTTTTCGTTAATTTTTCTTGCCAGAATTCTTGCGCAGGTCGTTTTACCAACACCACGCGGTCCACAAAACAACAATGCTTGCGCCAATTGATTTTCTTCAATAGCGTGCTCAAGGGTATCTGTGATATGCGATTGACCAACAACTGTGTCAAACTCTTGTGGACGGTATTTTCTAGCAGAAACAACGAAATTTTCCATTGCTCAAAAATAAGGAATAAATTTGAATTTTAAAATCTTTATCCGAGTTTTAGTAGAAATAAAGAAAGCCAGCAGTGGCCGACTTTCTCATTCCAAAACTACTTACTATAATGTTGTCACTCGGACATCAATTCTTCTATTCTTGGCTTTACATTCTGCAGTGTCATTGGTTGGACAAATTGGAAATTCGGAGCCGTAACCTTCCGTTTCTACTCTATCTGTTGCAATTCCTGCATCTAGCATTTTTTGTTTTGCGGCGTTCGCACGTTCCAAAGACAACGTTTTATTGGATTCTGGATTCCCTGTGTTGTCTGTGTAACCACCAAGTTTAACTTTAATACTTGGAACATCTTTCATAATTGCAATTAGATTATTCAATTGAAGTTCCGAACCAGATTTTAAATTACTTTTCCCTGATTCGAAATATAAATTTTCAATCGTAAACCAACGCTTATCATCAAGTAAACTTTCCTCCTTCTTTTTTACACCTTGATACATGTTCCAAAGTTGACTTTTGTTTCCTAAGTTAATTTCTTCTCCCGAATTTAATTTTACTTTTTCAAGATCACCAAGTTCATAAACAAAATCACCATCAGGAGTAAGATTTCCAACAATTATAGACTCTTCCGCTATAGTTGAATGATTAGATCCCAACATTATTTTTGCATTAAGATGTTCTATTTTTTCTAAACGTTCTTCAATAATTTGATCGTGGTACATCGTTGCCAACGAAGGTGCTATAACAAGAGAAACAATCGACATGAGTTTAATTAAAATATTCATAGATGGACCAGATGTGTCTTTGAAAGGATCGCCAACTGTATCGCCCGTCACCGAAGCTTTATGCAAATCTGAACCTTTATAATGTATTTCTCCATTAACTTCCACACCTTTTTCAAAGGACTTTTTTGCATTATCCCAAGCGCCTCCAGCATTATTTTGGAACATTCCCAAAAGTACGCCACTCACCGTAGCGCCAGCTAGAAAACCACCTAAAACTTCAGGACCAAAGCTAAAACCAATAATTAATGGCGACAAAATAGCAATAGCGCCAGGCGGCATCATTTTACGAATCGAAGCATCTGTAGAAATGGCTACACATTTTTCATATTCGGGTTTTGCTTTACCTTCCAAAATACCTGGAATCTCTCGAAATTGTCTTCGTACTTCCTCTACCATTGCCATTGCTGCTTTTCCCACAGCCGTGATGGCCAAAGATGAAAATATAAACGGAATCATGGCACCAATAAACAAACCTGCTAAAACATCTGCTCGATAAATATCAATCCCATCGATTCCTGCAATACCAACAAAAGCAGCAAACAAAGCCAAAGCCGTTAAAGCTGCTGAAGCAATTGCAAAACCTTTCCCAGTCGCTGCAGTCGTATTACCAACAGCATCCAAAATGTCTGTTTTTTCTCGAACCTCACTCGGAAGTTCACTCATCTCCGCAATACCACCTGCGTTATCTGCAATGGGACCAAATGCATCAATCGCAAGTTGCATCCCCGTTGTTGCCATCATCCCAGCTGCAGCAATCGCAACACCGTAAAGACCAGCACACAAATAAGAACCATAGATTCCTCCCGCCAATACAAGAATTGGAAGCATCGTAGATTCCATACCTACAGAGATACCACCAATTATATTAGTTGCATGCCCAGTACTCGATTGTCTTACAATACTTTTAACAGGACGCTTCCCCATCGCGGTATAATATTCGGTTATGATACTCATCAAAGTACCTACTACTAAACCAACGATAATTGCACCATAAACACCATTTCGTGTAAATTCAAATCCGCGAAGAAGCATTTTTTCAGGTAAAATATATTGAACTAAAAAATAACAAGCAATCGCGGTAATAACAATACTTCCCCAGTTTCCTAAGTTGAGCGCATTTTGCACTTTTGCTGTACTTAGTGCAACAGTATCACTAACTTTAACAAAGAAAGTACCTATAATTGAAAAAATAATCCCTAGCCCAGCAATAAGCATTGGTAAAAGAATTGGTGCAAAACCACCGAACTGATCAACAGATATTGTTTCTCTTCCCAAAACCATTGTCGCCAAAACGGTTGCAACATAAGAACCAAAAAGGTCAGCACCCATACCAGCAACGTCACCAACATTATCACCCACATTATCCGCAATAGTTGCTGGATTACGCGGATCATCTTCGGGAATACCTGCTTCCACTTTTCCAACAAGATCAGCTCCAACATCCGCCGCTTTTGTATAGATACCTCCACCAACACGCGCGAACAAAGCTATAGATTCGGCACCGAGAGAAAAACCTGTTAGCACTTCTATCGCGCGTTCCATCTCTTGAGAATCAACGGAAGCATTAGGCGCAATAAGTTGTTTAATAATAAGATACAAAGACCCTAATCCTAAAACAGCCAAACCTGCGACACCCATTCCCATAACAGAGCCTCCTGTAAACGAAACCTTCAGAGCTTTTGACAAACTTGTCTTTGCCGCTTCGGCTGTTCTGACATTGGCTTTGGTAGCGATTTTCATTCCGATAAATCCTGCCAAAGCACTCAACACGGCTCCGATAACAAATGACAAACCGATTGACCAATGCGAACTGGCATTAGAAAAGCCCATGAAACCAAGTAATAATGCGACGATGATAACAAAATAAGTTAAGACTTTGTATTCAGCAAAAAGAAATGCCATTGCGCCATCAGCGATATAGCCGCTAATTTCTTTCATTCTGTCATTTCCTGCAGGTTGCCGACTAACCCAATTGCTTTGGATAAAAGTATACAATAAGGCGACTACTCCAAATAGAGGAACCAAATAAAATAAATCCATAGTTTATTGTTTTAATATTAAAATTGTGATTGGTTTGATAAATATATAAAAAATATTAAATAATAAAATAAAAATAACAATTTCATTAAAACAAAAAAAAACAGACGAAATCGCCTGTTTTATATCATCTTTAAAATCTACTTAGCTATTACCCGCCGTAGTTTTTAGCATAATCTTTTTGAGAAGCTACAATAACTTCTTTCGCGTGATCCGCTCCGTAGATCTCATCGATTCTACAATTTGCAGGTTCGAAAGGTAAGTTTTTGTAAGTTAAAAAATAGTGTTGTAGTCTTGAAACTTCAGCTTTGGGAAGTTCAGAAATATCACGAATATGTCCATAGACTTGATCATCAACCAATACCGAAATAATTTTGTCGTCCGCCTCACCTTTATCAATCATTTTGAATCCTCCGATCGGGATAGCATCCATCAAAAGACCACCAGAGTGAATATTGTGCGAGCTAAGAACCAAAATATCCAATGGATCGTGGTCGCCTTCTGCTACATCGGCCGAACCTCTTTCGATTGCCAATTTTTTAACTTCTTCGTCGCAATAAGTTCTTGGTACAAAACCATAAACCGCTGGAATAATGTTGGAAAATTTTTGAGGACGGTCAACTTTAAGAAAACCTGTTACTTTATCTACTTCGTATTTGATTGTATCAGAAGGTACGATTTCTACAAAAACCGTTACTACATTTGGCGCATCCGGTCCTGCAGAAATCCCGTGCCATGGATGCGATTTAAAATTTGGAATCATAATTTTATAAAACTATTTATCTTTAAACTAATTTATTAACATCGTTTCGTAAGCCTTCGATACTATCGCTGATATAATCCTCAGCATTTACATAGTTCATCAGCAATACGGTTTTGAAATCCTCCAAAGAAGAATTTTCACTTAGCTTTTCATAAGTTGTATGCAAAAGCTGAATAACATTATTTTTTGAAGTTACAATGTTGTTCCAAGAGATTTTGGTAATATACAATTGTTGGGACGAGTTGTACTCAAATTCCTCATTAATCGTCTTTTCCACCAAAAATAAAAACTCATGAACTGCCAAGTCTTTATCGAATTTCATGACAAAGTTAGAAGGCTTGAGGCGTTCCAAAAACAAAGTCATTCTTTCGTTAGCTTGTAGCTTGATAGTGTTGTTCGATTTCCCCGAAAGTAGCAGTAACTCCTTCTTTTTAAGATTTAAAAAACCATATACAAACTGTCTTGCAAAAAACAAAAACGGTACAGCAATAAGGATTGCAAAGGCATAAGGTAAATAATCTGAATCGAACATTTCTATTTTAAATGAGGTTGCAAAATTAATAATAATTATGCTTCTTTTTACTAAAATATTTAATAAAAGTAATTGTTGTTACAAAAGCTTAACACTTCTTTAGGAAAATATTTTTGTTGTCGCTTTTAAAATAACTTTGGACTTGGGGTTTTCAAAACTTTTGTAAGGTCGCAATTCTGGGCGATATCCGCGGAAAAACTCTTCAACATTAGGAAGGTCACTACCTTCAAAATCAAAAACACGGCTTCCAACATAATTTTTAATCGCATCATCTATCAAGACGCAAGCCCCACTAAGTTTTACAAAAGCTTTGTCATTAAAGGTTCCTAACAAAATTGCGTTGACATCATCTTCATACATTGCAATCATGTTAATCCATTTATGATGGTATTTGAAGCCAAAAACTTTAAGGTAGTTTTGGTTAAAAAATGCTTCAAAAACATTGATAAAATCTTCCAAATCTTGACCTTCTACTCCAGCACTATTGTTACGGATAAAACTTTTAACCTCCGAAAAATTATTCACCAAAATCCGTTCAGAATTATCTAAAACTTCTTGGTCTAATCGCAGTTTACGTTTTCTTTTTGGAGAATATTTTTGTCGAATTTCCTCATAATTTCCAACAGGAATAAGAAAATTATTTCGATTTTTTAAATCTAAATTAATTTGGTTAGCATCATTAAAAGCATAATACCAAACAGCGTATTTGGCATTCAGAACTTCAAAAAAATGTTGATTCAGTTTGTCATCATCTACTTTAGAAAAAACGCCTAATTGCTGACAGAGCTTTGGCAGAATGACATATTTAAGCCCGAATTTTTTCTGTAATGGCACTGGCAAAACGGCTTCGTAATCGTCTTTTACAAGAAGTTCCCAATTGCCTTTGCCAGCAACAATATCGAGATAATGCGGATATGCATAGCTTTTACATTGTGCCGAATTATCCAAACAATTTATATATTTATCAAAATCAATATCTTGATATTTTACTTTTCTAATCATGTTTACAACATATTTTCGTCCGCAAAACTAAAATAGCTTTGTTGCGAAACTATCAAATGATCTAATAATTCTATTTTAAGCAATTTCCCTGCTTCTTTAATATCTTTGGTAATGCGAATATCCTCAGCACTTGGTTTTAAACTTCCCGATGGATGGTTGTGTGCCACAATAATTCCTGTGGCAAAATGGTCCAATGCCATGCGAAACAGAATCCTAACATCCACGACGGCTTGGGCAATTCCGCCTTGTGACAAACAGGTTTTATGAACAATTTTATTACTCTGATTAAGAAATAAGACCCAAAATTCCTCATGACGAAGTTCGGACAAAAAAACTTTTAAAACCTTGTAAGCATCTTTGCTGGAACCAATCTGAATTTTCTCGGGAACTTCTTGCAAAGCTTTTCGATTTCCGATTTCCAAAGCCGTCGCAATAGAAATGGCTTTGGCTTCGCCTATCCCTTTGAACTTCATTAAATCCTGAATGCTCAAAAGACTTAGCTGATGCCAATTGTTACTAACAGATTCTAAAATTCGTCGTGCCAATTCTACTGCTGATTCCTCACGGTTGCCACTTCCCATAATAATAGCAAGCAACTCCGAATCCGACAATGTATTTCTACCTTTCAGTAAAAATTTTTCGCGTGGACGGTCATCTTCAGCCAAGAATTTTATACTCACGATTTTAGTTTTAGTTAAACAATCAACCCATCCTTCATCACCAATTTTCTATCGGTACTTTCTGCCAAAATTGTATTGTGCGTTACAATGACAAAAGTTTGTTTGTACTTATCTCTCAAATCAAAAAATAACTGGTGTAAGTCGTCTGCATTTTTGGAATCCAAATTCCCCGTTGGCTCATCTGCATAGATGATTTTCGGCGAATTAATCAATGCTCGCGCCACGGCAACACGCTGCGCTTCTCCACCAGACAGTTGACTTGGCTTGTGGTGCATACGTCCTTCGATATTGAGATCTTCAAAAATTGAAAAAGCTTTTTCTGTCATTTCTTTCAAATTTGCATTAGCTATTCTTGCAGGAATTAATACATTTTCTAAAGCTGTAAATTCTGGAAGCAATTGGTGAAACTGAAATACAAATCCTATATTTTGATTTCGAAATTTTGATAATTCTCTATCTTTTATATTCAAAAACGAATTGCCATTTAGCTCCAACAATGTTCCAAATTTAGTAGGTGTTGTTGGCGTGTCCAATGTTCCTAAGATCTGAAGAAGTGTAGATTTTCCAGCGCCAGATTCTCCAACAATGGAGACTACTTCGCCTGGTTTGATATGGATATCAACACCACGAAGCACTTCTAGATTTCCATAAGATTTATGAATATTTTTAGCTTTAATCATATTGCAATATAAGAATTAAATCTTCGTTAGTTTTGCGAATTTTAATATTAAATTTTTCTCTCCTTCATTAGCAAAATGGACTTTGGCTTTGATATTTTGCGGATCTGTCCCGTCCAAAAACATAACTTCTCCAATTCCAAAACGGTCATGTCGTACGCGGTCTCCAACTTCTATATCTTGCGAAGATTGTCCCGAAGGATTTATAATTTTGGCACTGGCCACAGGTTTAAGATTTTTAGGAACCAATTTTTCTTGTGGTGCCGTACTTATTGTTTTTTTCGCTTCTTTCTTTTTGAAGAAAGGTCCATCTACTGGCGGCGCATCATCGAATATGGAAGAATTGAGCCCAGAATGATTGATCGTGCGACGTTCCAAAGCTGGATTAATAAATTCTAAATATTCTGAATCGATTTCGCTAAGAAAACACGACGGCTCGGCATCTGTAATTTTCCCCCATTGGAAACGCGACACTGCGTAGGTAAAGAAAGCTTGTTTCTCCGCTCTGGTTAAAGCCACGTAAAACAAACGCCGCTCCTCTTCCAACTCTTCTCGCGAAGAACTGCTCATAAAGCTCGGGAAAAGATTTTCTTCTAAACCAACCAAATGCACGACTGGAAATTCTAAACCTTTGGAAAGGTGAATCGTCATCAGCGACACCATATCTTCGTCGTCATTATTCTGTTGTGTATCCGAAGAAAGCGCGATATTTTCTAAGAAATTTGATAAGCTTGGATCTCCATCTTCCAATTGTTGTTGTTCTTCTAAAAATCCTTGCATGGAGTTTAGTAATTCCTGAACGTTTTCCACACGAGAAATACCTTCTGGCGTTTGGTCGTCTTTAAGAAGTTTGATAAGACCGCTTCGTTTGGAAACCTCCATCGCGACATTATAAACATTATCTTGTTTCAACATCACTTGGAAAGCTTTTATCATCGCCCAAAACTCTCCTAATTTATTAAGAACTCCATTATTTAAACCTAATCTTGGGGAATAAAATCCAATATTATTAAGAACTTCTGCTAATGAAATATTATTTTGATCCGCAAAAACAATTAATTTATTTTGTGTCGTATCACCTATGCCTCGTGCTGGAAAATTTATAATTCTAAGAAGTGCTTCTGCATCATTTTCGTTAACCAAAAGGCGTAGATATGCAATAAAATCTTTAACCTCTTTCCTTTGATAAAACGACAAACCGCCATACACACGGTATGGGATATTTTTCTTTCTCAGCGCATCTTCAAAGGCTCTGGTTTGGGAATTGGTACGATATAGAATTGCGAAATCCTCAAATTTTCTTTGCTCACGATTTCTAATTTCCCAGATATTGGCTGCGACAAAGTTGGCTTCGTCCGCATCCGAAAGACTTCGGTAGATTTTTATTTTTTCGCCTTCTTCATTTTCGCTGAATACATTTTTTTTGAACTGTTGTAAGTTTTTAGAAATAACAACATTAGCCGCGTTTACAATATTTTGTGTCGAACGGTAATTCTGCTCCAAAGATACAGTGTGTGCGTCCGGATAATCTTTTTTAAAATTAAGGATATTATAAATATTGGCGCCACGAAAAGAGTAAATCGATTGGGCATCGTCACCAACAACGCAAATATTTTCAAATTTTGAAGCCAAAGCTTTAACAATCAAATATTGAGAATGGTTGGTATCTTGGTACTCATCCACCAAAATGTATCGAAAACGATCTTGATATTTTGCTAAAACTTCTGGGAAACGCGTCAACAATTCGTTAGTTCTCAATAGCAAATCATCAAAATCCATGGCGCCAGAACGGAAACAAGTGTCTACATATTTTCGGTAGATTTCGCCCATAGCTTTCATGTTCGCGCGTTCGTCAGCTTCGATTAGTTCTGGATTATTAAAATAAGCATTAACTGTTATCAAATTATTTTTGTACTGAGAAATACGTCCTTGCACTTTCTTTGGTTTATAAACATCAGAATCGATGTTCATTTCTTTAAGAACTTTTTTCAGAACATTAAGGCTGTCTTGCGTGTCGTAAATTGTAAAGTTGGAAGGAAAACCCAAATAATGTGCTTCGCTTCTCAACAAACGTGCAAAAACCGAGTGAAAAGTTCCCATCCAAAGAGATTTTGCATCGCTTTCACCAACGACTTTTGCGATACGCTCTTTCATTTCGCGTGCCGCTTTGTTGGTAAATGTTAATGCTAAAATATTGAACGGATCGACATTATTAGTTATCAAATGGGCGATACGCATTGTAAGAACTCTTGTTTTACCAGAACCTGCGCCCGCCAAAACCATGAGTGGCCCTTGTAATGTTGTAACTGCCTCGTATTGTGACTCATTCAATCCTTTCAAATAATCCATGTCGTATCCAAATTTCGGACAACAAAATTAGGGATTTTTTTATGGCTTTCCTAAGTCTTGGCGAAAGCTATTTCTTTTTCTTTTCGCTTGGCAATCTATCGCTAAGATATACACCGTCAATGATGTTCTGATCATGATAAATAGGCACAATTGCATATTTGTAATTAGAATTCGGATTCTCTGTCAAAATATTAAAAACAAAATAATCTATCGGATCGTAGATTCTTGTATATTTAAAATCGTACACCGTTTTCAAATCAGATATTGTAATTTTGCCAGAACTTCTACTTGTACTTTCACACGTTTTTTTAATATTATCTTCTGTCAATTTTTTTGCAAGCGTTACTGACATTTTATAATCTTTAAACTCAGTATAATCCTGTTTCTCACATTTTGCAAAAAATAAAGCACTAAATTCTTTAGCCAATTCTAAACGTTCTGCATCGATTTTCGAATTGGAAATTTTCTTAAAAACTTGTGCATTTATCGAAACACAAAATAATAAAAGTAAAAAAGTATATAGATTTTTCATGGTATTAAATTTAATAATGTTTGTTCTGCTTTTTCTAAAATATGTTCTTTTGAAAACACAGAAAATGCCTCAGAATCTTGTTGTTTAAGTTTTTGAAATTGTATCCAAACATTGTCTTCTTCGTTAACAATAAATTCTAAATTCGAAACATAGGATTTCGGAAAAACTGCAAATTTCCCATATTTTATCGCATCACCGATATTTCCAGTCATTTTGCTAATTCCATAGAACTCTTGAATGCCCAAAAATTCGGTTTCTTTTTGAATTGGGCACCATAAAACATCGGTTTTTTGCATCCAAAAATCGAAATCGCTTTGCGAAACTTTTTCCTGGAAATACACAATATTAATGTGACTCGGAATATTATGTTTTAAAACTTCAATTTCATTTTTGATAGTTTTATTCGCTTTTCCGAGCAGAACCAAATTAATTGCAACCGAATGTTCATTAAGATTTTTTAGACTTGAAAAAATATGTTGATAATCTCTCCTTTTTTGCGAAGCCGCGCCGGGAACTACAATGCACAATTGATCAGTGTTATTTTTTTCCGTTTTAAACTGATTATAAAAGAGATTTAGAAATTCAAATTTTTCATTTTTAAAATGTTCATCAAGTACCAAAAGTTTATTTTTTTTGTATAAATAGGGTGATGACAACAAGCTTTCCTTCAACAAAAGTTTTATGCGAAACTTCCAATCTTTTTTAAAGACAGATTGTAACAACTGCGTTTTATTCGCTTTAGAAAAATTAAGATTGTGACAAATAATCGCCATGGGAAATTTAGAAGCTATTGCCAAAAAAGTATTGAAATAGCGATGCGCCGTTCCAACAATGACCAGATCATAACTCGCTTTGGCAAGTTGATTATGGATAATACTGGGTTCTGAAATTTTGACATTCTCTGATTTGACATCGAAAATCTTGTAAACTTTTTCTGACAAAAAAAAATCAACTTCAAAAAGTTTGGAATCTTTAAAAAGATTATAAAAATTATGTGCAATTTCTGCGTGGGTATCCAACTCGACGTAAGCTATTTTTCGCATGATTTTAGGATTTTAAATACTTCTTAAACATCATTTGCCAACGTAATTTTTGAATATATTGCATTTCGTCACGCGTCAAAATATGTTCAGAATTTTGTCTAAAATAAGCGCGCATCGTAATAAAAAACTCTGAGAAACTTTTGGATTTCATCGCGGATTTTGCCGAAGAAATCATTGCCAAAGGAATATCCAGACCAATATTATAAAAATATTCTCCCAACTTTTCGGCTTTTTGTTTTTTATATTTATAAGCTGTGGGGCGCAAATGTTTGACCCAAAGATCTTTAATCGTCGCAACTTCCCAACCTTCTTTTTGCGCCAACATCACATCGATATTGTCCCATCCCAAAACGGCACGAAGTCCGTCCATATCACGGAAACATTGCTTGCGATAAGCTTTTATCGGACCACGCACATGATCTTTGGATGACAAATTCTCGAATATCCAATCTCCTTTTTCATCCTGAATATAGACCAATCCACTTAACATCCCGAGTTTAGGATTTGCTTCAAAACCTTGGTTAATTCGGAGAAGATAATCGGGTGGAAAAATAATATCGGCGTCGTATTTACAAATCACATCTATATCATAAAGAACTTCGTCTGACAGGCCTTTTTCAAAAGTTCTGACGACTTTTGCGCCAGGTTGATGCGTTGATTTTTCAAGATTTTTTAACGTAAAATTAGAATGGACTTCAACGAAGTTTTCAACTATTTTTTGGGTAGTATCGGTAGAGCCATCATTAACCACAACACAACGAAAATCTTGAAAACTTTGCTGAGCCAAAGACTCCAAACATTGTAAAACACAAGCTTCTTCGTTGTGCGCGGGAATAATGATTAAGAATTTCAAATTCTATTGATTTAAAATGAGTTTTGCTTAATTGAAATCTGAAACAAGTTATCTGGCGTTTTTGGACTTTCGAAAACTTTGGTTTTGAAATCGCCTTTCACAAAAATAGCGCACATCGTATTCTCGACATGGTAGAGATGCTTGTGAAGCTCAGAAGGAACAGCATCCAAAATAGCCTTGAAAACCTCGTAACGAACTTTCTCTGGATTGAAAGCATAGTCGTGCCAAACCACCACAGATTCGTCATGCAACAAATTCTGAAAAACCTTTTCTGTATCGTGTTTTACCATTTCATAAGAATGATCGCCATCGATAAAAACCAGATCAAATTTTTTATTTAAAGCTTTAAAATCAAAAGTTTGGGTATTGGATTCAAGATGTTTGATGTTAGGATTTTTTTTGGACAAAATCCCGTGCAATTCTGCATATCTAGGATTCCATCCGAAATCCAGCATTTCCTGTTTTGACAAATTGAGCGTATAACAGTCATCGATATGTTTTGCAACATTCCAAACGCTTTCACCACGCCAAGTTCCGATCTCGAAATAAGATTTTTTATTTTGCGATAAAGCTTTTAGCAAGGCGATATCCGTTGGTAAAGAACCGCCATCTAAGACAAATAAATCAACCTCCAAATCTAAATTTTGCCCCAACAATTCATGAAAGGACAATTGTGGAAGTGTTTTTAGGTTTGGATATTTTTGACCGTGATCTTGTTCTCGCACAAGGTTTTCGTTTAAAACATGATTGAGTAAACTTGGTTCTTTAATAATATTTTGAGAAGCTTTTAATAGCTTTTTCAGTTTCGACATTATATCAGATTATGAGGTTTTAGCATAGCGGCAGGATCAAGAATGGCGTCTAATTTTTCTTGTGTTAAAATCTGATGTTCTAATACCAAATCGTAAACGCTTTTTCCAGTTTCTAAAGCTTCTTTAGCTATTTTAGTTGAGTTTTTGTAACCAATATAAGGGTTAAGCGCTGTTACAATTCCGATGCTATTTTTTACCATATTAAGACAAACTTCTTTATTAGCTGTAATACCAATGATACATTTTTCGCGAAGTGTATCTAAAGCATTGCTCATAAAATTGTTGCTTTCCATAATGGCGTGGCAAAGTACAGGCTCCATCACATTAAGCTGTAACTGTCCTGCTTCTGCTGCGAAAGTCACTGTCAAATCGTTGCCGATGACTTTATAACAAACTTGGTTAACCACTTCGGGAATTACGGGATTTACCTTTCCTGGCATAATAGACGAACCTGGTTGCATAGGTGGCAAATTTATCTCAAAAAAGCCAGCTCTTGGGCCTGAGGCTAATAAACGTAAATCATTACAAATCTTGGACAATTTAACCGCCAAACGTTTCATGGCAGAAGAATAAATCACGTAAGAACCTGTATCGGGTGTTGCTTCCACCAAGTTAGGCGCCGTTACAATTGGCATTCCTGTAAGCTCCGCTAGGTTAAGCGCACAACGTTTCGCATACATTGGTGGCGCATTAAGTCCTGTGCCAATCGCAGTTGCGCCCATATTAATTTCAACAAAAAGAAGTGCATTGTTATTTAGTTTAGAAATATCTTCTTCAAGATTTGCGGCATAAGCTTCGAACTCTTGTCCTAAAGTCATTGGCACGGCATCCTGCAATTGGGTTCTTCCCATTTTGATAACATCGTGGAACTCGTGACCTTTTGCTCTGAATGCTTCAATGGTTTTGATTAATTTTTTTACCAAAACAGCATTCATGTTATACAATGCAATTTTAATCGCAGTTGGATAGGCATCATTCGTAGATTGTGACAAGTTAATATGATCGTTCGGCGAACAGAACTGATAATCGCCACGCTCTTTCCCCATCATCTCCAAAACACGATTGGCAATAACTTCATTAATGTTCATATTAACAGAAGTTCCTGCGCCACCTTGTATCATATCGATTGGAAATTGATCATCGAATTTTCCAGCTATAATTTCGTCACAAGCTTTTACGATGTGTTGATACAATTCTTCCTCTAACAATCCTAGCTCATAATTGGTTCTAGCTGCGCCTTTTTTCACATAACCTAAAGCTTTGATAAACTCAGGAAATTGTGATAAAGTCTGTCCAGAAATTTTAAAATTCTCGATAGCTCTTTGGGTTTGCACACCATAATAAGCCTTGGCTGGGACTTGTAATTCTCCTAATAAATCACTTTCTATTCTATAGTCTGTCATACGATCAAATTAAAACGGAAAGTTAAGATTTTTTGAAGAAACCGAAAATTTTTAAACACGAGTTTTCATACTTTTTTTCGCTAAGCTGTTTTAGATTTTTGAAGTAAAATAAAAGCTGATGTATTTATAATCGTAATTTTAAGAAACATTGTTTCGTGTTATACAAAAAAAAACGAACCGAAGTTCGTTTTTACATTATATTTTGAATGGAATTTTAAGCCAGTTTCATTAATAAAACCTCATCTATTTTTTCCACTTTTACCAGATTATTTTTGGTTAAAGTTTTAGAAGCTTTGTCCCATTTTTTTCCAGAGAATTTGGTTTGCTCTTTCACCTCGTTCAAAGGCATTGTTTCACCGGACTTTAAGATTTCCATGATTAATTTTTCATCATCTCCCAATTCTACAGTTGGAATAGCTTTTTCTGGTTTCATTTGAGGGAAGAAAAGCACTTCTTGAATAGAAGGATTGTTGGTTAAAAACATAATTAATCGATCCATTCCGATTCCTAAACCTGAAGTTGGCGGCATACCATATTCCAAAGCTCTTAGGAAATCTTGATCGATGAACATCGCTTCATCATCACCTTTTTCAGATAATTTCATTTGCTCTTCAAAACGCTCTCTTTGGTCGATTGGATCGTTCAATTCCGAATAGGCGTTGGCGATTTCTTTTCCACAAACCATTAATTCGAAACGCTCTGTAAGACCTTCTTGGCTTCTGTGTTTTTTTGTAAGCGGCGACATTTCTATAGGATAATCTGTAATGAAAGTCGGCTGAATGAAGTTACCTTCGCATTTTTCACCGAAAATTTCATCAATTAATTTTCCTTTACCCATGGTTTGATTTACATCGATTCCAATAGATTTTGCGAAATTGAATAATTCTTCTTCCGTTTTTCCTGTAATATCAAATCCTGTGAATTTCTGAATTGCTTCCGTCATCGAAACTCTTGGATACGGCGCTTTCCAGTTAATCGTATGTTCGCCAAACTGAGATTCTGTTGTTCCATTAACTTGCGTTGCGCAGAATTCTAATAACCTCTCGGTGAAATCCATCATCCAGTTGTAATCTTTGTAGGCAACGTAAATTTCCATTGCTGTAAATTCTGGATTGTGCGTTCTGTCCATTCCTTCATTTCTGAAGTTTTTAGAGAATTCATAAACGCCGTCAAAACCACCTACAATAAGTCTTTTAAGATACAATTCGTTTGCAATTCTTAAATATAATGGAATATCTAAAGCGTTGTGATGTGTGATAAACGGCCTTGCTGCAGCACCACCAGGAATGGATTGTAAGATTGGCGTTTCCACTTCGAAATAGCCTGCATCGTTAAAGAAATTACGCATCGCATTGAACAATTTTGTTCTTTTCACAAAAATTTCCTTCACATGAGAATTCACAACCAAATCGGCATAACGTTGTCTGTAACGCATTTCTGGATCGTTGAAACCATCGTGCACATTTCCATCAGCATCAACTTTTGGTAACGGAAGCGGACGAAGTGATTTTGCTAACAGTGTAAAATTCTTCACATTTACGGTCATTTCACCCACTTGAGTTTTAAACAAATAGCCTTCGATACCGATAATATCACCGATGTCTAAAAGTTTTTTGTAAACTTCGTTGTACAAATCTTTATCATCACCAGGACAAATTTCGTCGCGGTTAAAATACACCTGAATACGGCCTGTAGAATCCTGCAATTCTGCAAAAGAAGCTTTCCCTTGGATTCTTCTGGACATTAATCGACCTGCAATCTTCACCTGTTTACCTTCTGCAAAATCCTGTTTTATAGATTCTGTAGTATCAGTAATTGTGTATTCGTTTGCTGGGAATGCATTAATCCCCATTTTGCCAAGTTCTTCTAACTTCTGGCGACGGATAATTTCCTGTTCAGATAATTGCATGATTGTTTATTAAAAATAACGTGCAAAATTAGTGATTTTTAAACAGATGGTCAACCAATTATTTCAGAATTTAGTTAAATTAAACCTGATAATTTTTATGTTCAGCTAACGGTACGAAACTCCAAGCCAGAATTCGACTTATTTTTTGACCTTGTGCCATATCAATAATTTTAACTTCTAAAGCTTTTTTCTCCGAAATTAATTTTAAAAGTTGAGACAAATTATCTTTTTTGGAAACCAAACATGTAAACCACAACACTTGCTTCGAAAATTCTTGACTTTCATGAATCATTTTTGAAACAAATTCGATTTCGCCACCTTCGCACCAAAGCTCGGAATCTTGTCCTCCAAAGTTAAAGTGAGCAGTCTTAATTTTGGCATGTCGGAGATTTTTATTTTTTCTGATATTGCCTTTTACAGCCGCTTCCTGCGAATCGTGGAAAGGTGGATTGCACATCGTAAAGACAATTTTGTCATTGGGTTCAATAATATTTTTAAAAATAAAATCTGAATTGGGTTGATGTTTTAGTTTAATAAAATTTTTTAAATCTGGATTAAACTCTAAAATCTGTTCAGCATTTTTCAAAGATTTTTCACTAATATCCGAACCCAACATCTGCCATCCATAAGAGCGATTTGCGAGCAAAGGATAGACAAGATTAGCGCCTACACCAACATCCACTCCAACCACCAAATGTCCTTGGGGAATGTCACCAAAACTTTCAGCTAAAAGATCAGCAATATAATGGACATAGTCGGCACGCCCAGGAATTGGAGGACAAAGATTAGCCTCTGGAATATTCCAATTTTCTATCCTGTAATAATGTTTCAACAACGCTTTATTAAGCAATTTAACCGCTTTGGGTAAACTAAAATTAATACTTAGGTTGTCATATTTATTTCTAAAAACAAAGTGTTTCAGTTCTGGAATTTCACGAATTAAGACATCGAAATCATAAGAATTACGATGTAGATTACGAGGATGTAGGCTGGATTTTTCTTGAGGCATTATGCTTATTTCTTTAAACTAAGAACATAAGCTGCCATCAATTTTGCATTTTCTTGACTCAGTCCACTGTGCGCTGCCATTGGAATATTTCCCCAAACGCCTGAACTTCCTTTAATAATTCTATCAGCCAACAATTCAATATTTTCTGGTGTATTTTCATACTTTGCCGCGACTTCTTCATAAGAAGGCCCAATTAATTTTTCATTGATTTTGTGGCAAGCAAGACAATCCGCACCTTCCACCAAAGATTTTCCTTCTTCCAAAGGTGTTAATTTTTCAACTGGTGCCTGTGGTTCTTCAATCAAAGTTGTGGTTTCTGCTTTTTCTTCTTTTTTGCCGCAAGAAATAGCGAATATGCTTAAAGAAATCAGCACGACTTTTTGGAAATTTGATGGTAATACTTTCATAGAATACTTTTTAACAAATTTAGAAAAACTAAACCAAACAAAAAACCCTTAAAGTCTGAATTAGTCAATATAAAAAAGAGACTGCGTAAGGCAGCCTCTGGACATTCGATTAACTGTAGATAAAATTAGGTTATTAGTTTTTATTCCAACTTTAAGTTAATAAATGATATTTGGATTTATGTTTTTAGAGATGCAAAAGTCTTAAAAGTATTTGTTAAATCATATACCCATTTTGGGGTATATTGGAATGTTCTCAAATTTTGTAAAAGCGTCAATAACTATAGTCTAAAGTCATTTACAACAAATTCTAAAAATGCGTATTTTTGCAACATGATAAAAATTGGCAATATAGAACTTCCTGATTTTCCGCTTTTACTAGCGCCAATGGAAGACGTTTCGGACCCTCCTTTCAGAAGATTATGCAAAATGCATGGTGCAGATCTTATGTATTCTGAATTTATTTCTTCAGAAGGTCTCATTCGAGATGCTATAAAAAGCCGAAAAAAACTAGACATTTTCGATTACGAAAGACCTGTTGGTATCCAAATTTTTGGGGGCGACGAAGAAGCTATGGCAATGTCAGCGCGAATTGTGGAAACCGTAGAACCGGATTTGGTAGACATCAATTTTGGCTGTCCTGTGAAGAAAGTTGTTTGTAAAGGCGCTGGCGCTGGCGTCCTTAAAGACATCGATCTGATGGTTCGGCTGACGAAAGCGGTTGTAAACTCCACGCATCTTCCAGTGACTGTAAAGACGAGATTGGGTTGGGATACAGAAAGTATCAACATCGATGAAGTTGCAGAACGATTACAAGAAACAGGTATAAAAGCCTTGACCATCCATGCTAGAACACGCGCGCAGATGTACAAAGGCGAAGCGGATTGGCATCACATTTCTAGAATCAAAAACAATCCCAATATCGAAATTCCTATCTTTGGAAACGGTGATATTGACTCTCCAAAAAAAGCTTTGGAATACCGAAACAAATTCGATTGTGATGGCATTATGATAGGTCGTGGCGCGATTGGATATCCTTGGATTTTCAATGAAATAAAACATTATTTCGAAACGGGAGAAATATTGCCTGAGCCGACAATTGCGCAACGTCTGGAAGCCGTTAAAAACCATGCCAAATGGTCTGTAGAATGGAAGGGTGAACGCCCAGGCCTTATGGAAATGCGTCAACATTATAGCAATTATTTCCGTGGCATTCCACATTTTAAAGAGTTTAAAACCCAGTTTTTACAAGCGGTTACTTTGCAAGAAGTGGAAGTATTAATCGAGGAAACGAAGGCTTTTTATGAGACTAAAGTTTTTTAAGCACTATACGCTAGGTTAATTGTAAAAGTCGTTAATTGTTAATTGGGGAAATTGTTATTTTTCAAATGTGAGCTTCAATTAATTCGTCACAAGCTGTAACAATTCACAAAGTTTTATACTAATATTATAAACTTGGAAATTTTTCAATCAAAAAAAAAGGAAAATTTCTAGTTATAAACAATCTCTAGCCACGATGGAAGCGGCATCCTTTGGGATTGTAGTGAGGCGACGGAGCGTAGCGGAGTCGTCCGAGCGACAAACCAAAGATACAGCGGACAGCGTGATAAAGCTCCTAAAAAAATAAATATGCTAAAAGCAGAACATATCCGAAAAACTTACAACGCAGGAAAAAAAATCGCACTTCAAGATTTCAGCATCAACGTGCCAACTGCGAGTATCTACGGACTTCTGGGTCCCAATGGTGCAGGAAAAACTTCTTTTATCCGTATCATCAATCAGATCACACAGCCCGACGAAGGCCAGGTCTGGATCAACGATCAATTGTTAAACCCCGAACATATTAAAGCGATTGGCTACATGCCAGAAGAGCGCGGGCTTTATAAAAATATGACGGTTGGTGATCAACTTTTGTATTTTGGAGAACTAAAAGGCATGTCGCGCCAAGATGCATTGGAGCAAGCGAAATATTGGTTTCAACAATTAGAAATCGACCAATGGTGGAAAAAGAAATTAAGCGAATTATCGAAAGGTATGGCGCAAAAAATACAGTTTGTAGTAACGGTTTTGCACCGTCCCAAATTGTTAATTCTGGATGAGCCTTTTTCTGGTTTTGATCCCGTAAATGCCAATTTGATAAAAGACCAAATCCTGAAACTTAAAGAAAATGGAACCACCATAATCCTATCAACACACCGTATGGAAAGTGTGGAAGAAATGTGCGACTATGTTGCATTAATCAACAATTCTAAAAAAGTATTGGACGGGAAAGTCTTTGATGTGCGCGAGCAGTTTAAAGAAAACATTTTCGCTGTGACACTTTCTGATGTTAACAGCGAACAATTTGAAAACTTCCGCATTCAGCATAATTTAGAAAATTTTAAAGAAGAAAATTCGTTGTTATCTTTTGATTTAAAACAATTGGACAATAGAAATAATCTGCTTCAAGAATTGATGAGCATTGGGAACATTCGCAGTTTTAATGAAAAAATCCCAAGCATGAACGAAGTCTTTATCAATGCCGTGAAGTCCAACTAATTCCCTCTTCAAATCTGATACAATGAAAAACATTATACTCATCACCAAAAGAGAATTTCTTACGCAGGTTAAGAAAAAATCTTTTATTATTTTAACAATTTTAGCACCACTTTTAATGATTGGATTTGGTGCTTTGATTGCTTTTATGTTTAAAGCCAACGAGTCCGAATACCACTTCAACGTTATTGACAAAAGTGGCATTTTTAACAAACAACTAAAATCTTCTAAAGACATCACCTATACCTTTGTTCCGACTTCTACGGAAACAGCTTTAACAAGCGCTTTGAAAGATATGGAAGGCATCGACGGTCTTTTAATCATCCCAGAAGTTAAAGACAACAATTACAATTCGCTGGAAAGTACCACTAAATTGTTGACAAACAAAAAAATCGGAATGGACGCCAAAAACGCCATTAACAATGATCTAAGTGATATTCTGAAAAAAGAAAAAATTAAACAACTGGGCCTTTCAGAAAATCAAATCGTAAACCTCAACGCTGGTTTCAAAATTACCACGCAGAACATCGCCGAAAATAACAAACCCGACAACGACTTGGCTTTCGGCATCAAAACAGGGCTAAGCATGGTTTTGGTCTATGCAACATTTATGTTCATTATTATTTATGGCGTTCGGGTGATGCGCAGTGTTCTGGAAGAAAAAAACAACCGCGTTGTCGAGATTATCATCTCATCGGTAAAACCTTTTGAATTGATGATGGGAAAAATCATCGGCGTTACATTGGTTGCTTTAACGCAGTTTATCATTTGGATTGCGATGTTCGTAACCTCAGCATTGTTCCTTAATACAGGATTTTCGGCAATGCAAGGCAATTTACCAGCTCAAGCCGAAGACACGATGAACAACATGGATGTTCAGCAGATTATCGCGCAAGTTTCACACACCTTGCTGGATATGAATTTTGGGCTTATCATCGTCGTATTTATATTGTTTTTCTTATTTGGATATATCTTTTACAGTTCCATGTACGCGGCAATTGGCTCAGCTGTTGACAACGAAACCGAAACACAACAATTCACGCTATTTGCCATTATGCCACTCATGTTAGGCATGTACGGAAGTTTCACGATTTTCAATAATCCAGATGGCCCACTTGGTTTTTGGCTATCGATTATTCCCTTCACTTCACCAGTAGCCATGGTAGCAAGAATTCCTTTTGGTGTTCCTGTTTGGCAGATTGTTTTATCAATTTCATTACTGATTGCCTCAACGCTTTTCATGGTTTTTGTAGCTGCCAAAATCTATAGAATCGGAATCTTAATGTACGGAAACAAAGCTACCGCAAAGGAACTTTGGAAATGGATTAGAACGAAATAAATTGGGGCGTGCCTCCAAAATCCAAAAATCGCGGACGACAAAGTCGTCCGCGATTTTTGGATTTTGGAGGTCGGTCTACGCGCAGTCGCTGTCTATAAGGCACGGCATCGGCTTCGCTCGCCGCCGTGCCTTATAGACGAGCTCCAACAATGCGCTTCGCCCTCACGCAAATTTGGGAAAGTTGCTATTTTATTTTTTCAAAAGAAGACTTACCCATTCTTCTCGCTGTATTTGTTTTTCCAAAGTTAAATTTTGCTCTTTACAAACCTCCAAAATATCGTCAACATCAAAGAAACAAAGCCCTGATAACAACAATTCGCCACCATCGTTAAGATCTGCTACATAAGTTGGAATATCCGAAATCAAAATATTACGGTTGATATTCGCTAAAATAATATCGAATTTCTCTTTTCCAAGATTATCAGCTGTCCCCAACTCTATTCTTAGCTCAACATTATTGCGCTCTGCATTTTCGTGTGAATTTTCTACCGACCATTCATCAATATCGATAGCCAAAGTATCGCCAGCGCCTCTTTGTTTTGCAAAAATCGCTAATACCGATGTTCCGCAACCCATATCAAGCACTTTTTTATCCTCGAAGTCCATATCATACATCTGCTGAATCATCAAATGCGTTGTCGCATGATGTCCCGTACCAAAAGACATTTTGGGCTGAATGATAATTTCGTAAGGCAAATTTTGACTTTCATGAAACTCTGCGCGAATCAAAACTTTATCATCAATATTGATGGGCGTAAAATTCTTTTCCCATTCTTCGTTCCAGTTGATATTTGGCATTGTCTTATATTCATAAGAAATTTCAACGTTAGGAGAATTAAGAAGGTTTAAAGTTTTTAATTCTTCTTCGTTATATAAATCTTCTTGGATATAAGCCAAAATCCCGTCGTGCTCTTCCGTAAAACTATCGAAGCCAATGCCGATAAGTTCTGCCATTAATATCTCACTCCAAGGTTGAGCAGGTTTTATTTTGAAAGTAAATTCTAAGTACGATGTCATATTTTGATTTTAAAATGCAAAAATACGGATAATGCTTTGAAAATAAATTTATGCTTAAATAAAAAACAACCCGAATTTTCCTACGAACCAATTTTTTAAAACTTTAAAAAAATTATTCTAGCCCGACAGAATCGTCGCCACGACCATCTGCAACAGCGTGGATGTTATTATTATCATCTACCAAAATCATCTCTGTTCTACCAATCTGGCTGCGACGTTCTATTTTGTAACCCATTTTCTCAAGAGATTTCACAGTGGTTTCAGGAAAATTCTTTTCAACAGCAACCGTCTCTGGCAACCATTGGTGATGGAATTTTGGAGCATTGACGGCAAAGTTGGCATTTAGTCCAAAATCCACAACTGCAACAATCGCCTGGAATACAGAAGTCGGAATAGTTGTTCCACCCGGTGTACCTACCACCATTTTGGCTTTATTATTTTTAAGCAAAATAGTTGGCGCCATAGATGACAACATTCTTTTACCTGCTTTAATAGCATTGGCTTCTCCTCCTACTGCGCCATACATATTGGGAACGCCCGGTTTTATAGAAAAATCATCCATTTCGTTATTCAAGAAAAAACCAGCTCCAGAAACAACAGTTCTACTTCCATAAAGTCCATTTAGCGTTGTCGTTACCGAAACAGCATTGCCTTCTTTATCCAAAATAGAGATATGTGTTGTCTCGGTACTTTCTTGTTGTTGTTCCATAATTTCGCCAACATTTTTGCTTGGCGTAGCTTTATTAGGATGATAGGATTTCCAACGATTTTTGAGATAAGCATCACTAATTAGCATGGCCGTTTGGTCATTAATAAAATCTGGATCGCCCATGTATTCTGCGCGGTCGGCATAAGCGCGACGCTCTGCTTCTATCATAGGCTGCACTGTTTCTATGGCGTTTTGCTGTGGATTTTTGATATTGGCATAGCTGTACATTTTCAGCATTTGCGCTAGTAAAATTCCGCCACTGGAAGGCAAAGGCATTGCGACAACCTTGTGACCTTTATAATCAAAAACAAGAGGTTTTCGTTCTTTGGTTTTATAATTTTTAAGATCAGTCAAAGAAACAATTCCGTTTCCCAGTTTCATTTCGTTAACAATCATTTGGGCTGTTCGGCCTTCATAAAACTCCTTCTCACCATTGTTCTGAATACGTTTCAACGTTTCAGCTAATTCTTTTTGAATAAGAATATCGCCAGCTTTCCAAGATTCATTTTTAACAAAGACTGTTTGATTTTTATTATGTTTTAAAAACTCTTCTTTATACATATTAAGCAAGTCGGCTTCTTGCTCTGTAATTGCAAAACCCTGCTCAGCCAAATCAATAGCTGGTTGAATTAATTTATCAAAACTCAATTTGGCATAAGGCATGCTTGCAAACATTCCGGAGATACTTCCTGGCACCCCAACCGCTAATCTCCCATTTTGAGAAAGATCTGTATCAGCATTTCCATTTTTGTCCCAATACATATCGAAAGATGCTTTTGCAGGCGCTGTTTCCCGAAAGTCTAGGGCGATTTTGTTTCCATCTTTGGTTGTTGCCACCAAAAAACCGCCACCGCCAATATTTCCAGCTTGAGGATAAACCACAGCCAAAGCCAATTGGGTTGCAATAACCGCATCAAAAGCATTACCGCCTTGCTTCAGAATTTTGGCGCCCATTTCGCTTGCCAAAGGATGCGCCGAAACAACAACACCTTTCTGTTTGACTTTAACTTCTTTTATAATGTTAATATCGGTAAACTGTCCAGAAGCTCCTTCAAAACAAAGAAGTGTAACTGCTATAATTAATTTAAATTTCATTGTATTCATTATTTAAAACAAATTTAAAAATAACAATATTATAATAATTATCTATAACAATAACGCATTTAATAATTATTTTAAATAATAAATACAACATATGTAACAAATATTTACATTTGATATACAATTATAAAATCAAAATCACATGAAAAAAACTTTACTCTCTACAATTGCTTTATTAAGCTTATCATTGGGCGCACAAAGCTTCTCTAATGGAGACATTAGCACAGGAAACACTACTTCTAACGGTGGCTCGACTGCGCCAACAGGTTACACATGGAGCGAGCTACAAAGTGTTGGTGGTCTTACAAACACCACACTAGGAACTGGTGGAATTTACAGCAGCACAGGTGCCGATTTTAAACTTGCAGACGATTTCACAGTTCCAGCAGGAGAAAAATGGACCATAAGTTCTGTTGACGTTTTTCTTTATCAAACTGGTTATAATGCTAGCACGCCTCCTATTGATAATATGAGAATGCAAATTTTAAACAATGCTCCAGATACTGGAACAGTGGTTATAGGCAATATGACAACTAATGTATATAACGCCTCTGCAAGCCAAGACGCAAAAATGTACAGAATAGGCAATAACAATTCTGGCACTACACGGAAAATCTGGAAAACACGAGCTAATCTTTCTGGAGAGCTGCAACCAGGCACATATTGGCTAGAATACCAAGTACACGCAACTAATGATGGCAGTATATTTTTCCCAGCCGTGACAATCCCTGGTGTATTAGACCAATCGTCTTGGAATGCGATGCAAAGTAATGCTGGATCTTGGGCACAATTAGCTGATGGAGGTAGCGGAGCAAATATAGATTTCCCATTTGTTATCACTTATACTGTAACAGATCTAGGTACTTCAGAAATCCGTCAGTATGACAGCCGCATCAGCATATATCCAAATCCTACGACAGAGTATTTCAAACTTAATCTGCCAGAGGAATCTTTAACAAAAAATACAAAAGTGGAATTATATGACACAGCTGGAAGATTAGTAAAATCTTTTGGACTAGAAAAAGAATATAAAATATCCGATCTAAAAAATGGTATTTATATGATAAAAATAAACGACGGTAAAAACATTAAAGTAACCAAACTCATCAAAAATTAAACATTAATATTAAAAAGAGCCGGCAAGTCTGTCGGCTTTTATTTTATTACAATATCCAAATGTTGCAATAATCCCAAAACATTCTCTCGCGAAAACTTCGCTTTTTTAACATTATTTTCTTCTGGATTAATTACAAAATTAAAGGCTTCCCCAAAATCTACAGACTCTAAATTTGAATTTAAAAAAATAGCAGCCTTGAAATTACAGTCATTAAATTTTAATTTAACCAAATTAGCTTCCGTAAAATCGACGTCTTCAAAATCAGTTTCCTCAAAACGGCATTTTCTCAAATCCATTTGGTAAAAAGAAGCATGTGTCAACAGTGACATTTTCACATCAATGGAAAACCCAAACTGATTGCAATCTTCAAATCGCAAACCCAACATTTTACAATTCTGAAATTCAACCTCGCGCAAAGCCGTATCACCCAATTTAGCAAGACTCAAATTACAATCGACAAAACGACATTGTGAAAATTTGAAGCCCGAAAAATTAAAATCTGAAAAATCGCAACCCACGAAGTCACATTGCTCATAATCGGCTTTTACAATTTCTAAAAAATTATTTTTTGTGAAGCTTTCATCGGAAAAATAATTCATCTGCATTTAATAACTTATTTATAATTTTAAAGTCCAAAAATTTTTAATATTTAAGTTTAAATTAGGGACAATATCAAAAAACAGGTAAATTTACCAAATTGATATTACGAAGCCTCAATCTTGGAATGAAAATCTCAAAAAAAGTATTAATTATCACTTATTATTGGCCTCCTGCGGGCGGCCCAGGCGTACAGCGTTGGCTAAAATTCTCGAAATACCTTCCTAACTTTGGATGGCAACCCATTATCTACACGCCCGAAAACCCTAGTTATCCGATTGTTGACGAAACTTTATTAAAAGACATTCCTGAGAATATAGAAATTGTACGAACCAAAATTTGGGAGCCTTACCAATTGGCAGAAAAATTCAGTAAAGGCAATAAAAAATTTAAAGCTGGGCAGTTCGATGTGGGCAACAATCAATCTTTGATGTCGAAGCTTTCGATTTTTGTACGAGGAAATTTTTTCATTCCAGATGCACGAAAATTTTGGGTAAAACCTTCTATTTCGTTTTTGAAAAAATACCTTGAAGAACATCATATTGACTGCATTGTAACAACTGGTCCACCCCACTCGTTGCACCTTATTGGACTTGGTCTGAAAAAAGAAATCCCAAAGCTCAAATGGATTGCAGATTTCCGTGATCCTTGGACGGAAATCTCCTATTATAAACATCTGAAGCTTACAAAATCTTCGGATGAAAAGCATAGAAACCTAGAAAAATTGGTTTTCCAAACGGCAGATTTGACGCTTGCGACAAGCTATACCGATGCCAAAAATTTTAAAAAATCAGGAGCTAACGCGGTTTGTATTACCAATGGTTTTGATAATATGTTGAGCAATGATTTGAAATCGAAAACTAAAAAATTCACGCTAAGTTATATTGGCGTTTTGGAACAGCTTCGAAACCCCGAAAATGTATGGAAAGCTTTAGAAAATTTGGTCGCAACAAATCCTGATTTTAAAAATGATTTTGAATTAAAATTCGTTGGCCGATTAGACGATAAAATCGCTGTTGATTTTGAAAAAAGCAAATTAAATAAGAATATTCAGAATTTGGGTTATTTGCCTCATCAAAAGTCATTTGAGGAAATGCAAAATTCTGACCTTCTGCTAATCACCAATTTCCCAGATGAAAAATCACGCGGTATAATTCCTGGAAAATTGTTCGAATATCTGGCCACAGGAAATTCTATTTTATCGATTGGGCCTAAAGCTGCCGATGTAGAACGCATACTTAATGAAACACAATCTGGGCAACATTTCGATTATCAAAGTGTTGAAGAAATAAAAGATTTTGTTCTCAACCGATACGCGCAATGGCAGTCTAGTCAAACTAACGAAAGCCAATCGAATATAGAAAAGTTCTCCCGAAAAAATTTAACAAAAGAACTGGCTTTTCAATTAAATCAATTGGTTTCTAAATAAAAGACAAATCCCGCGTGAGAGCGAAGCGCATTGTCGGAGCTCGTTTTTTTGTGAAGGTGGCTGAGCGGCACCGAAGACCCGAACAAAAAAACAGCGACTGCGCGAAGACCGACCCGCTTGTTTTGAAATGGAAAAAGCCTTCTCAGTTTTTTTCAAAACTGAGAAGGCTAAGCTTGGAAAAACAAAGGGACACGCCCAAAGTTTATTTATTTTAAGGATTAAAACCTTCGATAATTTTTGAAAAATCTTCTATTTTAAGCGCTGCACCGCCGATAAGTCCGCCGTCGATATCTGGCTGCGAGAAAATCTCTTTCGCGTTATCTGGCTTAACCGACCCGCCATATAAAATTGAAATTTCGTCCGCGACGTCTTGTCCATATTTGGAAGCGATAAGGCTTCTGATGTGTGCGTGGATTTCCTGCGCTTGTTCTGGTGTTGCGGTTTCGCCAGTCCCAATCGCCCAAACAGGCTCGTAAGCGATAACCACTTTTTTGATTTCGTCAGCTGACAAGGTGAAAAGTGCGACTTCGGTTTGATTTTTCACCACTTCGAAATGTTGTCCTGCTTTGCGTTGTTCTAGCGTTTCACCATTGCAATAAATCGGTGTTAAACCCGCATCCAAAAGCGCTTTTACTTTTCTGTTAGCGTGGCTGTCTGTTTCGCCATGGTATTGGCGACGCTCCGAGTGTGACACCAAACTCCCATCGATACCGATAGAATCAATCATATCTACAGAAATTTCTCCTGTATAAGCGCCGCTTTGGTATTCTGAAACGTCTTGTGCAAAGACACCAATTTCAGCATTTTTGAAAACTTGTTTCGCGGTAGTCAAATACAAAGCAGGTGGCGCAATGTACACGTCACAGTTAGTCGAATTGCTTTTTTTGTATTCTAAAAGTTGAAGCATTAAAGCTTCTGCATCTGCAAAATTTTTGTTCATTTTCCAGTTACCTGCAACAATGTTTTTTCTCATTTTATCTTTTAATTAAATTTATTATCGATCCATTTTCCAGATGGTTTTCATCATGGTATAATATTGATGTTCTACTCTAGAAACGTCGTGATCGGCTTTGATTAATTTCTTAGCAAAAGCACGGAATTCCTCACGTTCTGCAGGTGTAGAGTCATCGTAAAAACATCTTGCGTGAAACTCGAAATGATCTTTCCAATCACTCGGTTGCAAGCTTGCAATAACGTCTAACTCGTTATCCAAATTTAAACGAAACGGAAACTCTTCTGACAAATATTCTAAAATGACTTTCTCTTCTTCGGGACTGAATTTATAATCTACCGCCGATAATAACATCAGCATGTGATAACCCGCTATGGATTTATTTGATTTATGCATATTTTATTTTTGATATTCTTCTAGATAATCTTTGGCGCCAAGCTTTTCAACGATTTTTCCTTTTTCTAAAACTAAAACAAAAGGATTGCTTCTGGCAATGGTTTTTATAGCCACCTCATCCATCATAAGATTTGGGATTTTATTAAAGAAATCTTGTTGCGTGGATACGCCATATACTTTTGCAAAGCGATCGTGCATGACAAGATTTTGCACTTCTGCCACCAACTGCGTCGATGCTTCTTTTGGTTTGTAAACAAATACCAAAATCGCTTTTGGCTCAGCCAAAATTTGTGCTGTGATATCTTCGCCATTTGGGGTTTCGAGTCTTAATTTTTTAATTTCAGAATCATAACCTTGCTTAACAATTTCGGAAGTTGTTTTGCCTTCTTCAATTTGCCAGCTTGTATCTTGCCAATATTTTTTGTTGATATATTCGTCTTGATCTACTTTTTTAACTTCTCCTGTTTTAGAGTTTTTAATTGAATAAAAGGTTTTATAAATCGATGGATCGCTGTCTATCTTTTGACGTTCTGCATTGAGATCCGTACCAATTTTGTAAGCTCGAAAATCAATTAATGGTTCATGCGTAATGCCGCGATACATCACATAAATCATTATTAAAATAAAAATTCCTAAAATTGGCATTTTTACACAACCAATATCATTTTTTTCTTGATAATTTTTATATAAAAAAACTAAAATAATTAAGCCAACAAGCAGCGCAATATCTTTCCAAAAGGACTGCCAAGGCGTCATTTTCATCGCATCGCCAAAACATCCACAATCGGTAACGACATTATAATAAGCTGAATAAAAAGTTAAAAAACCAAAGAAAACACACAGGGCAATCAAGGCATAAAGTGTGGCTTTCAAGCGGATTTTCATAAGTAGCATAAATCCTAATGCCAATTCTAAAACGACAACCAAAGTTGCCAAATGCAACGCGTATTGCTCAAAAAAAGCTAAGTTGAAAACCGAAGGTGAAAAATATTCTTCCAACTTAAAGGAAAAGCCTTTAAGATCCACGGCTTTTACAAAACCTGATGCAATAAAAATAAGCGCAATTATGTAGCGTAATAGTCTTTTCAACATAGTTTAGTTTTTTTTAAGATGAATATTTTATCAAACAGAAAACGGCATAATTTAGCATATCAAAATAATTAGCATCCAAACCTTCTGACACCAACGTTTTTCCTTGATTATCTTCTATTTGTTTTGTTCTTAATACTTTTTGATAAATTAAATCGGTGATAGAGCTGATTCTCATGTCGCGCCAGGCTTCACCATAATCGTGATTTTTGCGTTCCATAAGTTCTTTAGCTTCATTCGCATATTTATCGTAAAGCGCCATAATCTCGATAGGATTAGCATTTAACTCATCAGAAAAACCTTTCTCCAATTGTATCAATGCAATTATGGAATAATTAACAATGGCAACCAACTCATCTTTTTCGTCCTCGTCAACCATTTTAACATCTGTCATCTGTAAAGTCCGAATACGATTAACTTTTATAAAGATTTGATCCGTGATAGAACTTGGTCTCAAAACGCGCCAAGCCGATCCGTAATCTGTAAGTTTTTTTTCAAAAAGATCTCGGCAGTTTTTGATAACTTCCTCAAACTGCATCGATGTATTTGCCATAAAATTGAGTTATTTTCCAAAGATACAAATTTTCGTCAATCGCTAAAGATGACAATTATCCTTAATCTTAGAAGGAAGTTAACGAATTGGTTGGCATTACAAAACTCGTTTTATAAATTTGTGATATGAAGTTTTCAGCACCTACCTTCCCTCAACCTAAAACATTCAGCATCAATTGCAATGGTCGTCTTGTTGATTTGACCAAGCCCAAAATTATGGGTATTCTTAATTTGACGCCAGATTCTTTTTCGGACGGTGGAAAATTTAATAACGACAATCTCGCTTTACAACACGCCGAACAGCTTATAAAAGACGGCGCAGAAATTATTGATATTGGCGCACAATCTACGCGACCTAATTCTACATTTCTTACAGCCGAGGAAGAAATCAAACGTTTGGGAAATATAATTTCGAGTATTAAAAAAGAATTTCCTGACATCCTGATTTCGTTAGACACATTCTACGGAAAAGTTGTCGAATATGGCTACAATGAAGGCATCGATATCGTCAATGATATTTCGGCGGGACAGTTTGATGACAATATGCTAACTCAGGTTGCAAAAACTGAATTACCCTACATCCTCATGCACATTAACTCAAGTTATGAAAAGATGCACGAAAAACCGCATTATGATGATATTATTTTAGAATTAAATCGTTTTTTCTTTTCTAAAATTTCAGAATTAAAACATCTCGGAATTAAAGATATTATTCTGGATCCTGGTTTTGGATTTTCAAAAACCCAAGAAAACCAATTGCAGATTATTGACGAGTTGGAATATATTGGTTTTGGCGATTACCCTATCTTAATTGGAATTTCAAGAAAATCTTTCATCTATAAACCTTTAGGAAAAACACCTTTAGAAATAAATAACGAAATGGCGGAACTTCATCAAAAGCTTTATCAAAAAGGTGCAAAAATCTTTCGCGTTCACGAACCTGCTTTGCTAAGATTTTAAACATGAAAAAAATCTTCAACCACATACGGCTTATATTAAAACGCTCTTTCGACAACATCCGAAATGAACAGCTAAAACACAATCTTCTACAAGCTATTCCTTTTTGGATTGGCTCGGTGATTACAGGTTTTTTTGCGGTGATGTATGCCAAAATTTTCTCTTGGGGAGAAGAGCTCATGACTTTCATAGTCAACTGGAATGACTGGATGATTTTCATCTTAGCACCTGTTGGATTTGTATTATCTTGGTGGTTGGTTAAAGAATTTGCGCCTTATTCCAAAGGCTCTGGAATTCCGCAAGTTATGGCAGCTATCGAAATGGCAAATCCCAAAGAGCACAACAAAATAAAACACCTTTTAAGTATTAAAATTTTAATCTTAAAAATTATTTCTTCGGTGGTATTGGTTATCGGTGGTGGCGCTATCGGCCGCGAAGGTCCTACAATCCAAATCGCGGGTTCTATTTTTCGAAAAGTCAACGAATACCTACCCGCATGGTATCCTAAAATCTCCAAAAAAAATATGATTATGACGGGCGCCGCCGCAGGTTTAGCCGCTGCCTTCAACACGCCTTTAGGGGGCATTGTTTTCGCAGTTGAAGAACTCACCAAAACCCACATTAATTATTTCAAAACCGCTTTGTTTACCGCTGTTATTATCGCTGGACTTACTGCACAGACTTTAGCAGGCTCTTATCTTTATTTAGGCTATCCAAAAACAAACGACATTTCGTTAAGCGTTATATTACCCGTTATTTTAGTTGCTTGTATATCAGGAATATTTGCAAGTCAACTTTCGGTCATCATGCTTAAAATAAATGCTTGGAAAAAACGATTAAAAACCGACAGAGCTAATATTATTTTTCTTGTTGTTACAGCATTAATTATTGCTTGTATCGCTTATTTTATAAATCGGGAAGTTTTAGGTTCGGGAAAAGAAATTATGGAACGCGTACTTTTCACCCATAACAAACATGAAGATTGGTACGTTCCTTTTCTCAGAATGATTGGCCCCGCTTTAGCCTTTACTTCTGGTGGCGCAGGCGGGATATTCGCTCCTGCACTATCTGCTGGAGCCAGCTTAGGATCCGTAATTTCTGGAATTATCCATCTTAGCCCACACGAAACCAATGTGGTAATCCTTGCAGGAATGGTTGCTTTTTTAACAGGTATTACACGCGCTCCGTTTACAGCGGCCATTATTGTTCTGGAAATGACAGACCGACATTCTTTAATATTTTATCTCATGTTAGCTGGCATGATGTCATCGATCGCTTCTATTTTGGTAAGTCGTCATTCGTTGTATGAAGAACTAAAAATTAGTTTCTTAAAGGATCTACGTACAAAAAGCCAAAACTAGTAAGACTTAGATATTACATAAATATCGATACCGTTTAATAAAACTCTTTCTTAATACCTATGTAAGAAAGTCCTTGTGGCTATTTGCTAATACAAAAAATAAAAATCTAAATTTTAAAAACGATGACGTTATCAACCGATGTATAAGACATCAGACATAATCAATTTATTAAAAGCTGCATTAATATTGGTAGTTTAAGAAAATTTTAAATTAAGACTTTCAAAAACAAATACCAATCAAAACCAAATACAAGTTAATAAAACATTATAATCCATAAAAATAACATATTTAATTAAAAATAAACATTAATCATAAAATACAGTGTTTAATTACATACAAATAACAAAAAAGACCAATAAAACAAACAATTATTAATTTTTTTTTATTTTTTTATGACTCAATTTGTATTTTAATTTTTTTTTAATATATTTGAAAATCACAAAACCAAAAAAATTAAATTATTATGAAAAAAGTTTTACTATCGTGTTTTGTAGCACTAGGAGTCACCACTTCCGCCCAAACGGTGCTATTCGAAGACAGCTTCGAAAATTACACGGATTTTGCAATTGCAAATGTAGGCAACTGGACCTTAAGAGACGTTGATGGGAAAACCACTTATGGCTTCTCAGGAATTCAGTTCGCAAACAGTGGAGTGGCAAAATCCTTCCAGGTTTTCAACTCAACCACCACAACACCTCCCATGACAGCATCAGCTAGCTCTGACTGGACTGGTAGAACGGGGAACAAAATGATGGTAAGCTTTGCCGCAACCGCTACTCCATGGAATAACGACTGGATGATTTCGCCTTCAGTAGCCATTCCAGCAGGATCTGGTGCAGAAGTTAGCTTCTGGGGAAAATCATGTGACTCCGAATATGGTAACGAGAAGTTCCGTGTATACGTTTCCACAACAGGAACGCAGGTAGCCGATTTTACAGCACTTGGTGCCGTAGTTTCTTCGCCTTCCGACTCTCAGTGGCATCAATACACTTACGACCTTAGTCAATACGCTGGACAAACAATCCACATTGCTATCCAATGTACATCTCAAGATCAATTTGGTTTTGCTGTAGATGATTTCAAAGTAGTTAGCATGGCGGCACAAACAGAAGCTCCAAACTGCCCTACGCTTACAGCACCAGCTAATGGTAACCAAGCTGTACCAGTTAACCCACCTGCAACATTATCATGGACAGCAGCATCAACGGGTGGTGTAGCAAGTAGCTATGACGTTTATTTCGGTACAACCCCTAACCCAACAACATTATTAGGAAACGTCACATCAACAAGCATTCCAACATCAGCATTAGCGCCTTTAACAACTTATTATTGGAAAGTCGTTTCTAAAAACAATATTGGTTCTGCAACAGGATGTTCAGAATTCAGTTTCAAAACCGCTGATGCTAATCCTCCAGGTTGCGTTACAAATGTTACACCTGCTAATGGTGCAACTGGTGTAGCAGCTCCTACAACTCCTATTTCTTGGACAGCTCCTACAACAGGAGGCACACCTACATCTTATGATATCTATTGGGGAGCTACAGAGTCTACAATGACAAAACTAGGCTCAACAGCAAATCTTACAGTTAATATCACAGGTACGCAATTCAGCACAACATATTATTGGAAAGTAGTAGCCATCAATGCTGATGGCAGCGCAACAGATTGTCCTGCATACTCGTTAACAACTGCACCAAGTCCAGTTGCACCTTATTGCGGTCCATTAGCATTTACTTATTCTGAACCAATCACTAAAGTAACTTTTGCTGATCTTACAAATTCTTCACCGGCAGCGACAACATCACCAGCACACGAAGCATTCTTAGACAAAATTGCTAATGTTACAAAAGGTGAGACCTATACAATGACTCTTGAAGGTAATACCAACGGGAATTACAAAGCAAGATTTGTAGTTTATGCTGACTGGAATAACGACCACACTTTTGATCCAACAACAGAAACTTATGTTGTACAAGGAGTATTAGAGAGCTCAACAGGTGCAGATGGCAAAAGCGTAAGTATCGACATCCCAGTACCAGCAGATGCTGTAACAGGTAACACGCGTTTAAGAATTAAGAAAACTTACGGAGCTAACCCTTACCTTGACCCATGTGTAACAGGAACAAGTTTTGGTCAGGCAGAAGACTACACGCTTAAAATTGCAGGAACAACACCTCCTGTAACTTATTGTGAAGTTAGTCTTGAATGTAATGATGGAGACTTAATTACTAATGTAACTTTTGCTGGAATCAACAACGATTCAGCTTGTGGAACAAATGGATACAGCGATTATAGTTCTTCTGTAGCCGCAGCTTCAGTTCTTGCAGGCCAAACTTATCCAATTTCTGTAACAGTTGGTGATGGTTGGTACGAAAGAGTAGCTGGATGGATTGACTATAACAACAATGGCGTATTCGAGAGCTCAGAATATCTAGGCGAAATTGGAGATGGTGGAACAGGAGTTACTACATCTGGAACAGTAACCATCCCAGCAAACACAGTAGCTGGTAATTACAGAATGAGATTAGTAGTTACTGCCGCTGGTAGTGATAACACTGCAACAGACAACCCTTGTTTATTCGAAGATCCAGAAGTAATCTTTGGAGAATATGAAGACTATACAGTAGCAGTAGGTACAATGGCAGTTAATGATATTAACAAAGCTAAAGTACAAGTTTATCCTAACCCAGTAGTTGATGTATTAAAAGTAAACAGCGTTTCTAATGCTAAGTCTATCAAAGTATATGACATGAATGGTAAAATAGTTGCTAACCAAGCTGCAAAAGCTACAGCTAACGAAGTTAATATGTCAAGAATGACACCAGGAACTTACGTAGTAGTAGTTGAAACAGAAAATGGAGCAGACACTATTAAAGTAATCAAAAAATAACATTTGAAAACTTATATTAATATGAATCCCGCAATTATTTGCGGGATTTTTTCATTTACGTATTCGTTCATTAAAAAAAAGTTATATCTTTGCAACTCGAAATAATTAACCAATTAATTAATCATTATGAACAATTACGAAACTGTTTTCATTTTAACTCCCGTTCTATCTGATGCACAGGTGGAGGAAGCAGTGAAAAAATTTGAAGACCTTTTAAAAGAAAAAGGTTGCGAAATCGTTGCTAAAGAAAAATGGGGTCTTAAGAAATTAGCTTACCCAATCCAATTGAAAAAGAATGGATTCTATACTTTGATTGAGTTCAAAGGTGAAGGAGACGTTGTAGCTGACTTAGAATTAGCTTTCAAACGTGACGAAAGAATTATCCGTTACTTAACTACAAAATTGGATAAGCACGCTGTAGAATATGCTGTAACTAGAAGAGCAAAAGTAAAAGCAGCTAAAGCTTAATTTATTAACCCTTAAAATTAAAAAGACATGGCAATAGATGATATGGCAAAACAAGCCTCAGCTGGTGGAGAATCTGAAGTAAAATTCTTAACACCACTTGATATCAATACAAAATCTGAAAAGAAATATTGTAGATTCAAAAAATTCGGAATTAAGCATGTAGATTATAAAGATGCTGATTTCTTATTACAATTCGTGAACGAGCAAGGTAAAATTTTGCCAAGACGTTACACAGGAACTTCTCTTAAATACCAAAGAAAAGTATCTGCAGCTATCAAAAGAGCTAGACATTTAGCTTTAATGCCTTACGTAGCAGATTTATTAAAATAATATTAACATTGGTTGTTGGTTTATAGTTTTTGGTTGTTGGTTTTCTAACTTCTAATTTCTAAAATCTAACTTCTCAACAAAAGGACATCAACAAAATGGAAATTATCCTTAAAAAAGACATAGAAAACTTAGGACTTGAGTTCGATACAGTAAACGTAAAACCAGGTTATGCAAGAAACTTCTTGTTACCTCAAGGTTTAGCACTTTTAGCAACTCCAAAAAACAAAGCTGCTTTAGAAGCTACTTTAGAAGCTAGAAAAGAAGAAGAAGCTAAATTAATCGCTGCTGCTAACACTATCGTTGAAAAATTAAAGAAAACTACTGTTACTATCGCTGCTAAAGTAGGTTCTGGTGACAAACTTTTCGGTTCTATCAATAATATTAACCTTTCTGAAGAATTGGCTAAAGCAGGTGTTATCGTAGATAAAAAATATATCAAAATTCCTGGTAATACTATCAAGAGAACAGGTAAATTTGAAGCGCTTATCAGACTTCACAGAAATGTTGAGTACAATTTCGCATTCGATGTTGTATCTGACGCGCCAGTAGTTGAAGCGCCAAAAGCAGCTCCTGCTAAAGTTGAAGAAACTAAATCAGAAGAAGCTTAATGCTTAGATTTAAAACATAAAAAAAACCTCCAAATATTTGGAGGTTTTTTTATTGATAATAAATGTCCCGTCCTGAAATAGCGATACAAAAAAAATAATCGTTATTATGGAAGAAAGAAACAATTATGTCAAACGCACTCAGCGCGATTACAGTATGTCTTTTAAGTTGAACGTTGTAAAAGAAATCGAGTCTGGGGAACTCTCTACCTCTGTTGCTTGCCGAAAATATGGCATCCAAGCCCGAAGCACAGTTGTGAGTTGGCTCAGAAAATTTGGTACCTTTGATTGGGAGAACCAATCCCCATCGCATATGCCAAAGTCACCAGAACAAAAGATCATGGAGCTTGAAGCTCAAGTAAAGCTTTTGCAAAAGCAGAAGGCTTTCCTTGAGAAACAGGCTTATGTGGCTGATAAAAAAGCCATTATTTTCGATATGATGATTAACCTTGCCGAAGAGGAATATCAAATTGATATACGAAAAAACTCACCACCCGAACTATCGAATCTTTCCGAAAGGAACAAAAAGAAACCATAAGTTTCTCCTGTGAATTGTTCGGGGTGGACCGACAGGTTTATTATCGTCATTTGAAACGAAGAGCAAAGCGGCAACAAAATGCACAGCAGGTTGTGGATTGGGTAGCAGAGCTGCGAATGATTCATCCAAAAATGAGAGGAAAGAAACTGTATTTTCTTTTGAAAGAGAAGCTTGAAAACTTAAAAATTGGCAGAGACAAATTCTTTGACATCTTAAGAGCCAACCATTTGCTAATCATTCCTAAAAGAAGTTATCACAAAACTACCAATTCGTATCATCGTTTTAAAAAACATAAAAATTTGATTAAAGATTATCAATACAAAAAGCCTAATAATGTTTGGGTATCAGACATAACTTACTTGGGAAACAGAGAAAACCCAGCCTATTTAAGCTTGATAACCGATGCTTATTCCAAGAAAATCGTAGGCTTTGATGTGTCGGATTCTTTGGCTACAGCATCTTGTTTAAATGCTCTAAAAATGGCATTGGAAAAAGAAAACCCGAAGAGTCTTATTCATCACTCAGACAGAGGTTTACAATATTGTTCCGATGATTATCAAAAGCTATTGAAAAAGCATAAAATCCGTTGTAGTATGACACAAGAATCAGATCCTTATGAGAATGCCATAGCCGAAAGAATCAATGGAATTTTAAAACA